>NZ_JBFRGE010000018.1:0-94902 GCF_052115185.1 Paenibacillus sp. 2TAB19
CGAACTTGAACTCGTACGTTCCCTCCGGCTTGTCCGTTAATTCGCTGGCGAAGTCGAGATCGGATATTTTCAGTCCGACCCAATCGGTGTTTTTGGCAGCAATAATATATCCGTTGTCATCGAATATCATCGTATCGAACGGTTCTTGACTGATCATTCCATTTAATTCCTGTTGATTGACATCGATGACGAGCACGCCGCTCGTGCGGTACGTCGGGAATGATATTTTACGAATAAGGCTTAAATATTTATTGTTGTTTTTTGTCTCATCCTTAATATACGCCCAAATGATGTTTTCTTGCGCAAGCGCAGCATTGTACCACGGCATCGCCTTAATCGTGTCATCTACCTTCAAGAACTCCCAATTGTCTAGTATCGTCATATTGGTCGTATAGAAACGAATATTGTAAACCTCGCTGTACAGCTTAATGTAATCGCGGAAGTCGCGGTAATCCCAGAACGCCTTCACGACCTCGAAGGTAGAATCGTAATGCGTATTAACGACATTCGTCAAACGGCTGTCAACGAGCAGCTTATCAGAAATTTCAATCGGCATTCCAATAACATCCGTTGTCTGCTTCTTAATACGCTCCACATTATTCGTTATTTGCTGGGTCGCCTGATCAAGCACATTCTGCCTGAACGCAACGGTAAGACACACGCCAACGATTAGCACCGGCACAAATACAACGAGGACGAAGGAAAAGATGAGTTTATTTTTGATGCGGACATTATTCATTTTCTTTGTTAAAGATTTCATGCTGAACATCGTTCGGACTGCCTCCTCGGCAAGGAAAGCGTTTACTTAATTGCACATTTCAAGAAGTTACATCGCTTATTAAATGAAGCATCCTATATAATATAACAATGTTTGCTCAGAGCATACCTTCATTATTAGTTATTTTATCAGATGTAAATTAGAGATGTACGCAAAAAAAGAGACCTGCCGGAGCTGGCAGCCGTATCGCTGTTCACTCCATAGGATCTCTTTGACAATAGGATTAGGTTAATTTCCTGTTTTAGTAAATACGAAAGTTGCTCAGCTTTAAGCTGCCGCTTAGCTCCAGATACAAGTCGTTCGATGCATCAACTCCGCTAAGCTCCGCTGAAACCGTAATCCAAGCTTGCTCTTCACCAGCTGGTACCTCGAGGATAGCCGCAACGGCGCCGTTCTCTCTGCCAGATCGAACGGTAATGGAACCGCCTGCTTGACCGCCTGATGCTCTTGCCTCGATTACCGCTGCACCATTGCTCCAATCGATGTCATTGAAAGCGATCCAACCTGCATCGCCGGATAGACGAACGCAAGAGCCGCCTTCCTTGCTCTCATCCAAGTACACGCCTGCATACTCGTCATAGTTGTCCGCGCGTGTCGCTAGCGACACGTTGCGGGCTGGAATGCTCTCGCCAGCAATGGTAACGGTTGTGGTTGCCTTAACGTCGGAAGACGAGCCGCCTGCTACAAACGTATATTCAGCTGTTTCCAGGCAGAATACGTCGCGCGTGACATCCCAAACCGCTAGCTCTTCAGCCGGTACGGCTAGCTGGACATGCTTCGATTCGCCCGGCTGCAGCGCAATTCGAGTGAAACCAACAAGCTTCTTAAGCGGACGTTCCACTCTCGAGCCTTGGACGCGAACATACAGCTGAACGACTTCATCCGCTTGGACTGAAGATTCATTCATTACGGTAAGCTGTACTTGAACTTCGCCGTCCAGCCCTTTCGTGCGATCGGCAACCTCTAAGCCGCTGTACGAGAATTGAGCGTAGCTAAGTCCATGACCGAATGGGTAGAGCGGCTCGCCGTCAAAGTACAAGTATGTCCGCTTCCCTTTGCGAATGTCGTAGTCCATTAAGTCAGTCAACTGCTCCTCCGACTTATACCAAGTCATGTTCAGACGTCCTGCCGGCGAGTAGTCGCCGAACAGCACATCAGCAACCGCGTTGCCGAGCTCTTGCCCCGCATGGGACAAGTATACGACTGCCGGAATGCTGCTGTTTACTTCGTTCAGCGCGAATGGATAACTGCCGATAACGACAACGATCGTATTCGGGTTCACGGCATGCACAGCGCTAATCAGCTCGTTCTGCGATGCGGCAAGCTCAAGGCCCGGTCGATCAATCTCTTCTTTACCGTTAATCAACGGATTGTTGCCGACGAAGACGATAGCCGTTTCTGATGTTTTGGCAGCTGCGACAGCTTCCGCAATGCCGTCGCTTACGATTTTTTTAGTGAACAATCCGGCTTGACCGGTCACGCCTTCACTGTCCTTTTCAGATACAACGAGCGAGCCCTTTCCGTCTTCCGAAGCAACGACGGCTTTGCCATTCCAAGTACGGAGAGCGAACTTCCCGTTTTCTTGCTCTTGCGAATCCAGCTTGAATACTTCCTTCACGAACCAGCCAAACGCTTCGTCCGCGTTAGCTGCAATGTTCGTATCATCGGCGCTCGTAAGCAGCTTGCCATTCTCGGTGCTCTGCAGCGTATAGCTGCCCCAGCCCCAATCGGTCAGTTCAAAGATATCACCAGCGCTGCCCTTGCCTGCGCCTTGCAGACGATTCTCGTTGTCCGCCGCAATTCGCAGCTCTTCACCGCTTGCTGCCGATTGCAATACGATACGGTCATTGCCGCTGTTGTAGGAGACGCTCTTCCCTTCCAGCTTGCTTGCAATCCCTTGCAGCGGAGTAACTTTGTAAGGGAGCGAGCCGGAATACCAGTCACGGTACACAACATCCGCAAGCGGTCCAATAACGGCTACACTGCTAAGTTTATCCTTGCTCAGCGGAAGCGCGTTGTTCTCGTTCTTAAGCAATACGATCGACTCGCGTGCCGCTCGCAGCGACAGCTCGGCATGCTCTGGCGCGCATAGCTTCGACTCTGGCGTATTCGCATACGGTACTTCTTCCTCTGTATCGAACTCGCCAAGCATGAAACGAACGCGAAACGTATTGACGAGAGCCTTATCGAGATCACTCTCCGCTAACAACCCATCTGCAAGCGCCTCGCGGATAGCTGCACACGACTTGTCCTTGTCGTCGGTAATACTGTCGATGCCGGCTTTGATCGAGTGTGCGACCGCTTCCTTGTAGTTGTCATAATAGTGGTGATCGTTCACGATACCCAGCAAATCGCCGGCGTCGCTCACGATAAAGCCGTTCATGCCCCACTCTTCCTTCACGACCTTGTTTACATCGTCATGAAGAATCGTCGGCGTACCGTTGACGGAATTGTAGGAGGTCATCATCGAATGAGCGCCGCCCTTAACGAATGCAGGCTTGAATGCGGCTTGATAATATTCCTTCATATTGCGCGGGTCGATGCTCGCCGAGCAGCTTCCGCGATTGATTTCATTATTGTTGCCGATAAAATGCTTCAGCGTCGCAACGGCCTTGAAGTATTTCGGATGATCGCCTTGAATGCCCTGTACAAGACCAGCGGTAAGCTCGCCCGTCAGCTTCGGGTCTTCACCGTATGCTTCCTCTGTGCGTCCCCAACGCGGATCACGCTCCATATCGACAGTCGGCGCCCACAGCGTAAGGCCGTTAATTGCCGGATTGCGCTGATAAAAGACGCGCGCTTCGTCCCCTATAGCAGAACCAATCTCCTTCATAATATCCGGATTCCATGTGCAGCCGAGTCCGATTGGCTGCGGGAACGTCGTCGCTTCGCCTAACCATGCCATGCCATGAGCGGCCTCCGTGCCGTGCTTGTACGCTTTCACGCCAAGCCGTTCAATCGCCGGCTGATATTGCACCATGGACTCGACCTTCTCTTCCAGCGTAAAGCGGGATACAAGATCTACCGCGCGCTCATGCGCGGGCAAAGCCGAATTCTCATAGGGGTAACGTGTTTGATTCGTCATTAAGACACTCTCCTCGTCTATTTCGTGTGACTAGATGTTTCTTTATTTCAATGTAACGGTATACGACTCTCCTGCCACAGTAGGGAAAGGCTTGCTCGTATCCAGTACTGCTCCGCCCGCTGAGCGAACGACAAGAGCCATATCTCCATAAGACAACACGCAATTCTGACCATGCGTTGAGCGAACAAGCGCATCAATCAGCTTGCCGTCTGCCCAGTTAAGGTCGATCTCGAAGCCGCCTCTTGCCTTCAATCCTCGAATATAACCAGTCGGCCAAGCCTCTGGCAAGGCAGGCAATAGCTCGATGTTGTCCAAGTGACTTTGGAGCAGCAGCTCAGCTATCCCCGCTGTTCCGCCGAAGTTGCCATCGATTTGGAACGGCGGGTGATCGTCGAACAGATTCGGATGCGTTGACCGGGCTAGCAGCGTATGAATGAACCGATAGGCTTGCTCCGGCTCGCCCAGGCGTGCGTACAAATTAATAAGCCAAGCACAGCTCCAGCCCGTATGCCCGCCGCCATTCGAAATACGGCTCGCCAGCGACAGTTTGCCTGCTTCTAACAGCTCCGGTGTATGCTCGCGGTTAATAGCCGTCCCTGGATAAATCCCGTAAAGATGTGAAACATGACGATGACCAGGCTCTTGCTCTTCGAGAGCATGATGCCATTCTTGCAACATGCCGCTAGCACCAATCTGAAGCGGCGGCAGCATGCCTAGAGCCGATTCAATTCTTACACTCAATTGCTCATCTGTACGAAGCAGCTTGGCCGCTTGAAGCATATGCTCGAACAGCTCGCGGATCAGCGTAATGTCCATAGCGGAGGAAACCGCTACGCTGCATGCTTCGCCCTCGGCCGTCAGGAACTTGTTCTCCGGCGAGGTCGATGGCGAGGTCATCACGTATCCGTCTTCCGTCTCAATCAGCCAATCGAGGCAGAACAATGCCGCTCCGCGCATGATCGGGTACGCTTTGTCACGCAGAAACGCCAGCTCTGGATTATACAAATAATGCTCCCACAAATGCTGCGTCAGCCATACGCCGCCCAACGGCCAGAACGCCCAGCTCGGATGACCCTCGGTCGGAGTAGAAGCACGCCATAGATCGACGTTGTGGTGCGCAACCCAGCCCTCTGCGCCATAATGAATGGCCGCTGTCCGCGAGCCGCTTTCGCTTAGCTCCTCGATCATCGTCAGCAACGGCTCATGGCATTCGCTTAAATTCGCTAGCTCGGCTGGCCAATAGTTCATTTGTGTATTAATGTTCGTCGTGTAATCGCTGTTCCACGGCGGTTGAATGCGATGATTCCATATCCCCTGCAAGTTCGCAGGCTGTGTTCCCGGTCTTGAGCTTGCCATCAGCAAGTAGCGGCCATATTGGAAATAAAGTGCCTCCAGCCCTGGATCCCTCTCGCTTCGCTTATAAGCGGCAAGACGTTCGTCCGTCGGCAGTTCACCATTCTCCGTTTCACCTAGATGAAGCTGTACGCGGCGGAACATCTTCTGATGCTCCGCGATATGCCGCTCGCGAAACTTCTCGTAACCGAGTGCAGCTGCTGCCGCCAAGATGCGATCATTCTCTTCGCTCAGCTCGTCCACTGAGCCCTCCGGCTGCTTGTCGAACCGCTTGAAGCTCGTTGAAGCTGAGAAGATCAGCGTGATTGAACTCGCATGCGTCACCTTCATGCAATGTTGATTGTGCTGATCAGTCGATATCGCGCTCTCACCCTGCAGGACGGCAAGACGCGCTTGAAAAATAACGCCTCGGTCGCTTTCGTATTGCACCGCTCTTGGATGATCGCCCCAGTAGTTGTCCGCTACATGCGTCGGACAACGACCGTCAAGCGTCAGCGAGCGGTCCTTCTCGCTGCCTAGCTCATTCGGCTGCGGGGATGTGAGCGATGCCTCGATCGTTAAGCCGCCCTCACCCTCCGCCTCATACTTGACGCACAGCACCTGATCGACGGCGCTGACGAACAGCTCGCGGCGATAGAACGTATCGCCAATGCGGAAGCGAACTGACTGAATCGCTTGGTCGAGATCAAGCGACCTTATATATTCGGCGGCCTCTTGCTCACCGCCGCCGTCAAACGTTTGCTTCAGCCACAGATCGCCCAGCGGCTGGTATGATTCCGTATTGCGCCCTTGCATCTTCGACTGGACGAGCTGCTCCGCTTCCACATATTTATGGTCTGCTAGTAGCTCTCGCACACGCTTCAAATAGCGAAGCGCCTCGTAGTTGTTCGTATCGCGGGGAAACCCCGACCATAACGTATCTTCGTTCAATTGAATGCGCTCTTGATTGATATCTCCGAACACCATGCCGCCGATTCGGCCGTTGCCGACCGGAAGCGCCTCTTCCCAACATGAGGCCGGTTGCTTATACCATAACGACCACGGTTGCTCGTTATTTGTTTGTTTGTCCATGTGCTTCGCTCCTGTTACCGCTTTCATCAACTGTGAAAGAAGGTTATTATTCATCATAGCTACAATGTATCTGCTGCAACACCCGTAAGATCTCATGAAAAATCATATAAAAATTAGCGTTGACCCTGTCCACATCATAGCATTGCAGGATGACATTTACAGTCCGATTTTTGTTTGATAATAAACTTTTCGAAGCGGCAAAGAAAGAGCAAGGAGTGCTCATGCTCTCCCTGCTCTTCTACTTATCCTAATTTTATTTGATTAATAAATTGTACCTGCTCCGAGCCGCTCACGATTTCCCCTATCTCATAGGAATGGCAATCAAATGACTTTATATGAGCCTTTATATGAGGTATCGATGCCGAATCAGCGACCAAAGTGAGACCTACGCCCATATTGAACGTCCGCAGCATATCCTCCATAGGCACTTGACCTTCCGCTTGAATCGTTCTGAATACGGGCAATACCTCGATTCGGCTCAGGTCGATTCGCGCGCTGGTCCCCCCAGGGAGTATTCTGTTCAGATTTCCCGCGATGCCTCCGCCGGTAATATGCGCCATACCATGAATTTCTACATCGTTCACGCTTCTAGATATCAATCCTTTGAGGGGCTGGTAATAGCATTTGTGCGGCTCCATAATCACATCCAGGAAACTTGAGCCTTCGATGGTCAGGTCAAGAACATCCGGCTTATCGTCGATCAGCTTGCGGATAAGTGAATAGCCGTTCGTATGCACGCCGTTCGAGGTGATCGCGAGCACCGAATCTCCGATTTGAATGCGGCTGCCGTCAATCACTTTGTCGCGATCGACAACGCCTAGCACGGAAGCGTTCAGCATATATTGACCTTCGGGCAATACGCCCGGCTGCTCCGAGGTTTCTCCCCCGATTAAGGTACAATCCTGCTCACGGCATGCTTGCGCTAAATGTTTGACCAGCTCGACAACAGTGTCCTTCTCGATCTTCCCGCATAATATCGTATCCAGAACCGCCTCCGGTTTTGCCCCCATCACAACAATGTCATTCACTAGATGATTGATCAGATCGAAGCATATGCCCGCTACTTTGCCATACTTGAACGCCAATTGCTGCTTCGACCCCGGCTCTTCCGCCTTTAATACGAGGATGGGATGTTGAATTCCCTTAAAGTCAGCTTCGAATAACGATGCGAATGCACCTGGTTTATTTATTACTCGGCGATCCTCTTGCGAAAGCGACATGATATCAGCCATCTCCGTTTTTGCGACATCTGCTTGATCAATGTTGACACCTGCGTCCTTGTACGTAAACTTTTTCTTCATAACGTCCACTCCAGTCTGTATTCATACTGTCCATGAAACTCATTATAAAGATTAATTGTCATTTCCAAATGTACAGAAAAATAATAAAATGGATGACAGATTACAATCTCGATCAATGCCGGACGAAAGGAATCTAACCGACCATGCTCATACCGCCGCAGTGGAGCGATACGTCTTCGGAACCGATCTATGTTAGGATTTACCGTTTTTATAAAGAAAACATTCTAACAGGCTCTTTGTCGCCGAACTCGAGACTCCCTTCGATACGAGCGCTTGCACAGCATTTGGGAATTAGCCGCAATCCCGTAGAAACCGCATATGCTCACCTCGTCGCTGAAGGTTATATTGTCAACAAAGCAAAAAGCGGCTATTACTCAGCCGTCATTGAGCAGCTTACTACTGCCGAAAACGGCAAGTTTACACGCTCGCTTCCGATTACTCCTCCTGTTCGGCTTGCAACGCCAGCCGTTGACATCGATTTCAGCCATGACAAGATGAGTACGGAGCATTTCCCGCTTCCTTTATGGAAAAAGATGACGCTGAACATTTTACGCTCAACCGATCTTAACTTGTTCAACTATGGAGACAACAAAGGAGAGCCCAAGCTTCGCTCCCTCATCAGTGAATATTTGCGTCAGAACAGAGGTGTAGTCTGCGAGCCTCGGCAAGTCATCATCACTTCAGGCACACAGCAATCCGTGTATATATTGAGCTCGCTGCTCCGTAACAAGGAAGGTGCGATTGGCGTGGAAGCCGCTATGCATCCCGGAATCTATCATATGTTCAAGCAGCTGCTGAACCCCGTTCACTTACCGCTGGATAGAGACGGCCTTTCCTGCAGCGAGGCAACATCTTCGGATTCCATTCCATTAAAAAGCATCTACGTAACGCCTTCACATCAGTTCCCATACGGAATGGTGCTGCCAGCCGCGAAAAGAATTCAACTGCTGAATTGGGCAATCCACACGGACGGGTATATTATCGAAGACGATTACGACAATGAATTTTTGTACGAAGGAAGCCCGCTGCCCGCCTTACAGGGCATGGACAATAATGGGCGTGTTATCTACTTGGGGACGTTCTCCAAGGCGCTTGCGCCCGCCATTCGGCTTAGCTACCTCATCTTGCCGCAAACGCTGATGGAAGACTTCGAACGCGAATATGTCCATTACGATCAAACCGCGTCGAGGCTGACTCAGAAAACGATGGAGCTGTTCATGGAACAAGGCCATCTTGGCAGACATGTACGCAGAATGAGGATATTGTATCGTGAAAAAAGGGATCAGCTCATTCGCGCCATACATGCCTCCTTCGGCAATCATGCGAATGTGCTTGGTTCGGCTTCCGGCCTTCATCTTATTCTTGCTTTCCATAGCACCTACAGCACCGAACAGCTTGTCCAGCTAGCAGAAAGCCAAGGAATCAGGGTTCACCCGGTGTCTTACTATCATGTTGCCGGACGAAATGTTTTCACTGCTGCCTCAGAAACAACCGCAGCTTCACAATTTGTGCTCGGGTACGGCGGATTAACTGCCGAGCAGATTACGCTTGGCGTGGCGAAGCTCGCCGAAGTTTGGCTTGAAAGTTGAATAAACGAAAACGGGATAGAGCAGGGTTTATTCTGCTCCATCCCGTTTTCATTTGGGTCGCTTAATGCTTGTCATAAACTCGCTTCGTTGCACTCTTTGCAACAGATAAGGCTTTTAAACGGCTCTTCATTGATTGCCGTTGCATAATGTGCAGCGACGGACTAACTAAATATTATAAACCAGCTGCTGCGTACACTTTGTCAAAGCCGGCTTTGGAGCGCTCGACGAGGCTTTCCGTCGTGCCTTGCGGCGCTTCTGCGCTCAATATTTCCTGCACGATCGCGCCTTTGTAACCGATTTTGTGAAGCGAGCTAAGGAATCCGGCCAAGTCGATAACGCCTTCGCCCGGGTATACCCTGCCATTATCAAGCGCTTCCGCGACCGGTACGTTTGGCGCGTCGTTGATATGAACATGAACGATCTGCTCCGGACGAAGTGCCTCAATATCTGCGGTGCCAAGCTCATTCGTGTACCAGTGGTAAGCGTCGAACAGCAAGCCGACGTTGCTCTCACCAATTGTATCGATCCAATCAAGCGTTTCTTGCAGCGTCCAGATGAACGGATTCGCCCAGCGCGTACGCAAGTGATGCGGGCCTACGAACTCCAGGCCGAGACGGATGCCGTAAGCGCCAAGCACTTGCGCGCAAGTTCGCAAGCGGCGTGTTGCCAGCGCCATGAAGTGCGCAGCAGGCAAATCCGTTGACGGCAAAATATACGTACAGCAGCTCGTGCAGCCAAGCGATGCCGCCGCCGCAGCCGTGGCAGCCAGACCCTTCAAGCCCTCGCGAAATGCATCTTCCGTCCCGCGCCATTCCACCGGTAGTCCGATCGAGCCGATCACGACACCGTTCGATGCGAGCAATTCGCGTGCTTGTTCCAAACCATGGCGCTCAATAAGGCCGCGAGCGTCGATATCGACGGCTTGGAAGCCGTATTTCGCCGCAAGCTCAATGAGCTGCTCGTCGCTGTCCAGCTTGCCTAGACCTGCGCCTGACAATCCTCTTAACATGTTGTCACTTCTCCCCTCATTAATAAGTTATTAAATATCCCAGTTCAGCTTCACTTCGTTGCCCGTCCGGGACGATTCGTAAATCGCATCTAGAATCAGGTTGTTCGTAAAGCCGGTAAGCGCCGAAGTGATCGGCTGTTTGCCCTCGCGAATGCATTCGAGGAAGTGACGGCTTAGACGTTGTCTCTCGCCTTCGTCATTGTCCGCTTTGGACAGCTCGGTTTCGATCGGACGATCGAATTTCTCGGTCAGCAGCTTGCCCTTCCCACCGCGGTAGCTTGCGCCGCCCTCGGAGCCCATCAAGTGAATGAACGGCGTATTGTCGGTATCCATATGAACCGCCCAGCTTACTTCGAGCGACAGCGTGCTGCCGTCTTCCATTTTGATAAGCGCCGTTGCCAAGTCTTCCACGTCGTAGCTGCCGTCCCAGTTCGGCTTGCCCCATGTGCCGATGCCCTTGCGCTTAGGACCAAACTCCGCATACGTTGCGCCGTATACCGATACCGGTTTTGGATTGCCCATTAGATACAATGCAAGGTCGAGCATGTGTACGCCGATATCGATCAACGGGCCGCCGCCGGCTTCGTCCATTTTCGTGAACCAAGTGCCCCAGCCCGGAATGCCTTTGCGGCGGAACCAGCCTGTTTTGGCCGTATAAATCTTGCCTAACTCGCCGCGCTCAACCTGCTCCTTAATCTGCATCGGAACCGATTCCCAGCGCATCTGGTGTCCGACCATTACGACTTTGTCAGACGCCTGGCTTGCTTTCAAGATTTGACGGGCAGCGTCGCTATTGATCCCCATCGGCTTCTCAAGCAGAACATGTTTGCCTGCTTCCAGCGCTTGAAGCGCAAGCGGAGCGTGGAATTGATTCGGAACGCCTACAATAACCGCGTCCACGTCCGAGCGGGCGATAAGCTCCTCCGGGGAAGCAGCTACGTTCGCTATGCCGAATTCCTTCGCACGCTCTTGCGCGAGCGGCAAGTAAGCATCTGTGATCGCTGTAATCTCACACTGGTCTGCTAGTTTAGTAAATTCCGTCGCATGCACACGACCGATATTGCCTGCGCCAATGATGCCAATTCTAATTTTATTGTTGCTTGCCATAATAATTAGTCCTCCCGAAAGTTTCAGTCATTGTTATTTGTGCTGCATTTCAGCTAACTTAAATCCATTCACCCTACGTACTTTATGGTAAAATAAAAAGATAAAGAAAGCGCGCTCTTTCTTCGATAAAAGTCTCAGTTTTTCGGAGGTAGCTATAGAAGATGACCTATTTTCCCGATTACTTGAAATCGTTTCCAAATATGGACACCTCTTCACCGCTTCATATTAATTTGAATCGCTTGGATAGCGGCTTCCGCCCTCATCGGCATGATTTCTTGGAATTCTCCTATGTGATCGACGGCGCAGGCGCAGAAGCCATCAATGATGTCACTCATGTTATGAAGCCCGGCACGTTCACCTTCGTGCTTCCTTATCAAGTGCATGAAATATTCACGGAGCAGGACAGCACGCTTGTCCTTTATAATTGCAATTTCAGCATGGACTTGCTGATGGGACCAGGGCGTGATGAATCGCTCAATGATTTCATCGAACAATCCGCGCTTCCGTCCTTCGTCCAGCTAGAAGGGCAAGCAAGCGAGAAGATGCGCGCCCTCGTAGAAGAAATGTACGCCGAATATAAGAGCGCAAAGCCTTGGAGATTAACGTTGCTTCAATTAAAGCTTAAGGAAATATTGATCCACTTCGATCGCGAGCGGCGTATTGCAGCTCCGCAGCATATGGATGCCCAGCCCGCCAGTAAGAAGAGTTACTCGGTATGGCCGATCATTCACTATATCCATCTGCATTACCAAGAGGATCTGTCGCTAACCGACCTATCTGCCAAGTTCTCAATGAGCATATCCCGCATTAGCGAGGTTATTAAGGAGACGACAGGCCAGACATTCGTACACTTCCTGCACGATTTGCGGCTTCGCCATGCTTGCAGCCTGCTTGTATCGACGGAGATGAGCGTGTCGGAGATCGCGTTCGAGGTCGGCTATGGCTCGTACAAGACGTTCTCGCGTATTTTCCATGAGAAAAAAGGCGTCGTGCCGAAGGATTATCGCAAATTGAAAAGGTTCAGCGCAAGCACGGCAGCTACTGTAATAACCGATGCTCATTAGATCTCGTAATGATCATTATCGAACGAAAGCCGGGCCCGCTTGTTAAGCTGGCTCGGCTTTTCCCGTTCAATTGGTATAATGAATAACGGCGCTTACAACCCCTGCCACAACGAGACAGCCGTAAACGATAAAAGAAATAATCATCAACTGTCGCCTACTCACAGCTCCGCTTCCCTTCTGCGTCATAATAGGCTATGCCTCTTTCCTATGCCATACTATGCAGACCGTGACAAATGCGGAGATTGTCCGTGCTATTTCTTTATTTCCGCAACCGGGGCTATTTGCATGTTCTCACTTACCAGTAATTGTATTACAATAGACGTAATCAATAGACCGACATCATTCGTCATGAATCGCTTAAGCTGAATACTGATTCGAAGAGAGGTACGCATATGTCATTCGAGCATCAACAGAAGGCGGCGAGCAAGCATACTGCTTCCAAATCCAGCGATACGACGGCATCAGCCGGGAGCGCGGCGAGTCAAGCTTCCATGTCCTCCTCACAGCAGCAGCAGCTGCAATTACAGCAAGCAGGCGGCAATCAGGCTGCATTGCAATTGCAGCGCGGACAAGCCGCTCAGCGGAAAGCTGACGGAGGCCCAGCCGAAGGCGGTGCAGCCTCTGGCGGTTTAGGGGGCGGCAAGCTTCCGTTGCCTATGTATGACAAAATACAAGCCGCATTCAATGTCGACGCATCCAGCGTGAACATTCACGCGAATTCATCCGAAGCTTCGAAGGTCGGCGCGCTTGCATATACACAAGGAAACGATATCCACTTCGCGCCGGGTCAATATAATCCCGAATCCTCGCAAGGACAAGAGCTGATCGGCCACGAAATGACCCATGTCGTACAGCAGCGCGCTGGCAAAGTGAAGCCGACGACGGAGATCGGCGGCATGCCCGTCAACGACGACCCGAAGCTCGAACGCGAAGCAGAGAGTATGGGCAGGCGCACTGCCGCGGCCAGCAGCCCGGTCCAGCGCTCTGCCGATCCGACTGCCGCAGCCTCCGCTTCTTCAGGAGGAGGCTCGCATGCAAAGGCGCCTATTCAGCGGCTGCCTACCCGCAGGCAAATGGAGAAGGAATTAAATCCTAAGTCGAACTTTCTTTTCATTAAGAACAGTACGCGGGTGAAGTCATTCCTCTCCCTCCTCGACAAGTTCAATAACTATGTGGACGGGACGGATGTTGGACGAACAGCCGACGCGATCAAGAAACAGATGGTCGTACTCAAGTCGCTGTACGGCAGCATCGAGCAATCCGCGCTTCAATATATAGAAACCAAGGAGGAGGGCGGCAAGCAGGATGCGATGGCTCAATTCGTTGAGCGATTGAAGCGAGAACGAGCGCTTATGCTTTTGAAGGCGCAGAACTTTGTCGACTCCCCTCCCGATCTCCCGCCAAAATGGTTCATTGTCATGACCAGCCTGCGCGGCATGGACCCGACGACAATTAAAGATATTAACAAAACCGGCGAGAGCGGCAGCGGAGCGCTCAACTCCGTTGACTTCGTCAATCTCGGTGATCGCGAAGGCGTATTTAAGGGCGACAAGCAGAGGATCGTGGAAGGAAGCGAGCTGCAGGGCGCTTCCGAAGACGAGAAGCGCGCTGCGGATACAGAGCATTGGGTAGCGGGCACGATGGCCAAGATCAATACGAATGATGCTCATATGGCAGCGCGTAACGTAGCGGCCTCAAGGCTAGACAAATGGCTGGGAGCAGGGGTCATCGCACACGCTGAATTCGCGCTACACGAGAGCGGCGGCACAGTCAAATCCGGGTCTTTCATGGAGAAAGCCAAAGGGCAGCAAGCGGGCAAGTTCGAGACGACGACTATCGACTTCGCCGACCCGGTGCTGCAGCGGAGTCTCTCTCGCTTACAGCTTATGGATGCGCTGTGTATGCAGGTCGATCGCCATACGGGCAACTTTTTCGTCCAGACAGACGATAGCGGCAACGTTCTTGGCATTACCGGCATCGATAATGATATGTCGTTCGGTGAGCGGACTGAGGTGCATAAGGGCTCACAGGAATATCCGGGCCTGAGTCGTTTCGTCGACAAAGACTTGGCGGAGCGCATCATCGCGCTTCAAGACGACGATCTCATCTTCATTGTCGCTGATCTACTGTCTGCCGCCGAGGTGAAGGCATTGCTTACGCGGCTAAGCTTGCTGAAGGCGCATCTGAAGAAGCTGAAAAGCGATGGCAAGCTGCTCGACGCCGGCGACTGGAACAAGCAGACATCGGACGACCAGCTGGAAGAGAAAACAAACTATTTGAACACCTTCAATTGGAAGCTCTCCAAGACATAACAAGCAGGACTGCGCGGCAGTCCTGCTTGTTTTCTTTTTTTACGGGTACATTCTACTCTACCAACCAGCTGTCTATGATCCTCATTTGTCTCGTAAGGCTATCGCACAAGCCATTCCAATGGGATGAGCATATCTTATATTAGACTACTAGGAAAGGAGCTGACAGAATAATGTGTTGCAAACCATTTTGCCCTACTGTTCGCGTATTCGATCCTCCTGTCACGGTTGTAAACGACGTATTTCACCCACAAATCGTGGAAGTCGTTCATCAAGTGAATGTCGTTACCCGTCACCACTGCGTGCCGTGTGAAAAACATATCTATGAATATTGTTACCACGATGAAGGGCTCTCCCAAAGTGGGGAAGATAGCAGTAACGGAACATCTACTATTTCCAGAACGAAATCGAGAAAAAAACAAAAACGTTCCAAACGATAATCCATTCGGGTCAAGCGTAAACGGCTATCGCTACGCACGAACCGTTAGCTGCGTCTATACGCAGCTCGGTTCTGTGCCGTCCTTTGGCGGCGTTAGCTAACGTTTCGCGGATGAAATATAAGTCCGTTTATAAGCCTGAAACTTATAAAATTCTTATATTTTAGAAAACGAAGAAAAAGGGCAACCGATCGTTTCATCGGAATGCCCTTCTCTAGTTTTTAGCCTTTATTACTTATATAGGCTCGCTTTTTCTTTCAGCAAAATGATAGACGCCTAGCCTTTGATCGGTCTCGCGAATCCGATGAATCAGCCGGCACAGATTACCCATCATATCGGCATCCCTCGTGGTCGAGGCGGCTTGATACAAGGTGTGGAGACAGCCTAGCGCGTGGTCCCTGTTGACTGCGCCATTCCTTAAATTACTTAGAACTTTCTCCGTCTCGGCATTAATGAACCATACGACACGCTGTTTTAAAGAAGAATTTTTCAACGATCAGCCCTCCGATGAATGTCATGAAGCTTACATTAATCAGTATAACGATCCTCTGCCAAAAACACTGTCGAAGAACGACGTCGAAAAACAACTTGTTTGGTTGGTTTTCTGCCAATAAAAGTCATTTATTTCAATTCGCTAACCGTTCCCCGCTGACGGGATGGAATGAAAGCCGATGCAAGCAGGACAAGCATGCTCACGGCGCCAAGCCATACCAGCACAGTGGTCGCATGGTTCATCGACAAGCCTTGGCCGAAGAAGAAGATTTCGCGCAATCCGTCGATCATGAAACGCATCGGAAGCCATGTCAGCACATAATCCTGATAGAACGAAGGCAGGAACTCAGCCGGCATATTAAGCAGCGGTCCCCCGAAGAATAAAAAGATCACGAAGATTGCCATCCCTTTGATGCCGATCAACGAAAATACGGCAGAAATCATTAGGAAGAAAGCAATGTAGCTGATCGCAAGGAATATGGCCGTTTCATTGAACTGCGGAATGTTAAGACCCCAGCTGTCAGCGAACCATGTGAAGCTATAGCCTGCTATTAAGGCGAGTACAATGCCGCAGATGACTTGCATAGCATTTACCTTTAGCTTCGCTATAGGGGATGTGAGCTTCAAGCTTTGTTTTACGAACAAGAAAATAATGCTGCCTACAATACTTGCCATCCATAGCGGCTGGAACAATGCGAAAGGCGCGTTGCCGCCCGCACTATGCGTACCTGTCACGTTCACATTCGTTACGTCTTTGACAATCGGCGCTGCCAGCGCTGCTGCTTGTTTCGTTGACACCGTTCCTCCCTGCTCATCGAAGAACGCTATCAGCTCGCTTTGCAGCTTCGCATTAACGCCGTCTACCATCTGATTCAGCGCTTGGCTTGCCATTGTTGAAGCCATCGTGCTCATCCCTTGATTGACGTATATGCTAATATGAGCTTGCGTCGGGTCAGGTGAGCGCAGTGAAGCTTGATTGCGGCTGAAGTCGGCAGGAATAACGAGCGCTGCGTAATATTGCTGATCGTTAAGGCCTGCTTGAACCTCTTCGTCACTACCAACGGCTACCCACTTGATCGGCGCCTCTTCATCTGTAGCGCTAGCCGCGGCTTGCGCATTCTGAATAATAAGCTCGCCCATGTTCACATTGCCTTGATTCGGGATGTCGACTCCTTCATCCTCGTTCACAATCGCGATCGGCAATTGCTTCGGTGCCGGATTAATGGAAGGAATAGACGTCAGGCTAAATATAAATAATACAGCAATAACGATAATCGGCAGTAATAATGTCAGTTTGTTTTTGAATAAATTCATGGTAAGCCTCTCCCTCTCTTATCTCAAAACTTTTCATTGATTGAACGTACGTTCAATTAAATGGCCCAAATAAATCCTTGAACGCCGGTTGTTGCTAGGCGGTTCAAGGATTCTATTGCTCCCATAAGGTGACGGTAAAATCGATCATCTCTTTAATATACTTTCCTTTGTCCTGCTCCTGCACGAATTCGATACCGATAATTTCGCTAAGGATAAGCTGCATGCCGGCGCCGACAACTTGCCTCGAAGCAAGATCGTAATTAAGCTCTCGAATCTCGCCCTTCTCATGCCGCGCTTGCAGGAACTCTCTGAAAAATTGCTTCTGTACTTGTATAAATCCGCTTAGCTTCTCTCGCTCTTCCTTCTCGAGCACATCGCTCTCGCGAATCAATATCCGAGCCGAATCCATATCTTCCATGAACAGCTCGTACATACGTCTGATCAACGCGACAAGTGCTTCACGGAGCGGTAATTGCTCGATATGTTTATTGACTAACGATATTTCCGTGAATCTCCGTTCGAAGCTTTCTTGAAGCAGCACCGATAATATTTCACGTTTGCCCCCAGGAAAATAATGATAAAGAATACCATCCCCCATGTTTAACTTCCGATTAATTGCACGTACGGGAGTGCCGTGATAGCCTTTCTCGGCGAACAGCGCTTTAGCTGTCTCAAGCAGCTTCTCTCTTGTTTCGGCTGCCTGTTCCTTGCGTGTGTTACGAGCCATGCTGATCACGTCCTCCTTTCATTCAACGTTCGTTTAACGAAATATTACGTCAAACCAGTTATAATGTCAACTCGTAATCCATCCTTTATTTATGACAACAGACGCCCGCCACATTGGCGGACGTCTGAATTTAATCAAGATTGCTTTGCCCGGAACCTGATTCCTGCTTACATTGTTCCTCCGCCTCGGCGGATATTAGCTGGAATCTGCTCAGGACCACGATTTATATTGTCATAAATAAACTGGGCGACTGCCCGTTCGTTGAAGCCGTCCAGCACCATCGTCTTCGTCCATGCCGTCACGACAAGCTCTGTGCCTTCTGGCAGCTCATCGTTAGGAACGGCTAGTACGCCAGCCCCTGCCTCACGGAACTTCGCTAAATATTGCAGCAGGTTTACTTGATCGTGAGTAGCGGATGGACGGTAATGGATAATAATGTCGCCATGCTCCAGATTGTGAACAAGCAGCTCGAAGTCCGGCCGTTCGCTATAGAAGCCGAATTTAATGTCATGCGGGCTATGCGGTCCCGAAGTCGGGATGCTCATCTCGTAATCGACTTTGCTGTCGGTATGATCCGCACCGAAATATTCGTCGGTTTTTACCACTATCTTCATATCGTAATTCAACTCTGCGACATCATATGTCTGCATCCACTTTGGCAAGTAATGTACAAACACGAGAATAAGCGCGACGACAATGAGCAAATGGCCTGATAGACGCCACTTCTTCACGGTCTGCTTCAACAAATTCCGCTCTTCCTTCTTCATTCGGTTGACATTTAATTTATTTTTGCGGGCGGCCAAAATATAACTTATGATGGCAATGATAAGGATAAGTCCTGCAGCATATAACCAAATTGCCGATTCCGAGCCTTGATTGTGCATATTAATATGAGTTTCCATAATCGGTTACAACACGACCTTTCTTTCGATAATTATGTCATTGCTAATACGGTCAGCGCCATAAGAAGCAGCAGCGCATAAACGGAAATGACGATTGCAGGCGTCTCCAGCTTAACCGGAATCGCTCGCTGCGGTTCAATAAGCTGGCGCAGCCTATAGTTGATAGCTTCATCAGAGAACGAGGCGAGAACGGGACTAGTCGAAGCGCTGCGGATGATGCCGCTGCTTTGCACCATTTTCAACAACGCGCCTCCAAGCCCAAGCTCCGAACCCGTTGCCTTGATGGCATGCTCGTCCGCTTGCAGCTCGCACATGATTTTGTAATTCGCATGCGACCATCGCGTTAACGGAATGAACCAAAGCGACTGCGCGATAAGCTGGAGCACAAATAGCTTCAATGCGTCATAGTTGTGACGATGGAACGCCTCATGCGCAATGACGGCCTCGAGCTCCTGCTCGTCCAGCAGTCCTACAAGTCCACTCGATAAGACGATCATCGGCTTACGAAATCCCATTGTGAACGCAAGCGGCTCCGCTCGGTCGATGACGATCATTGATGCACGCGACGAAACATGAAATCTATGCTTCAATTCCTCCGTATACTGGTGCATGTGAAGCGAAATCATTGCTGCTTTGAAGCGTGTTAAGCGTACGTATTGCTGGATTATTCGAATGAGTGCTATGAGCAGCATATGGATAATGAACGCATTCATTGCGTAAGTAATCAGGTTATAATACCACGATTGCTGCTTGAATAAGCTAAGACACAACTTGAAAATATTCAGATGCACATTCATTCCGAACATAAGATGAGCCGCATACATGCCGATCTGTCCAAGCACGACCAGAGCGATAAGTACGCTTAACGACAGGACGATATTCGACTTCGTTTTCCAACTTGTCATTGGCTGTCCTTCTTAAGCTGTCTTAACTTGGCCTCCAGCTGCTGAATCAACGACTCGTCAACGTCTTTAATCGCATCGAGCATGTGGTTAATGACGACGCCTCCGAACTCGTCAATCAAGTTCTCGGTCAGCTTCCTTGATTGCTCTTCGATGAAAATCTCCTTCGACTGGGTCGGACGATACAAGGAAAGCCTTCCTTGCAGTCTCCTCTGCAGTATGCCCTTCTCGACTAACCGATTCATCACGGTCATAACCGTATTGAAGTTAACGGGCTTGTCTTGTGCAAGCTTGTGCTGAACGTCTTTGATGCACAGCTCCTCCGCATCCCACAGCAGCTCCATCACTTTCGCTTCCAAGGAGCCAAAAAACCGGTTCAAACCGATTTCATCATATTTAAAATGATTGATTTTCATTCCGCTCCCCCTCCACTACACATTATAGTGCAACGACCTGCGCCAGTTCAAGCTGCTTCCTTTTAATAACATCTCACCTCTAATAATCCGACAAAATATCGCCATATTTGCAAAACGTCCTCCAATACTACTACAATAGTAATTAACAAATCTAAGGAGGCTTCCCACTATGAGCACATTTAAATCTTGGCTGCAGAGCAGCAAGCAAGGGCTGACCGATCAAGTTAAAAAGTTTAAAAATAAAGAATTTCTGGACGCAGTCGTGGCAGGATGCGCGATTGTAGCTGGAGCTGACGGCTCTATTGATTCCGCCGAGAAACAAAAAATGACCGGCTACATAAGCCGCAGCGAAGAATTAAAAGTATTCGATATGAGCGATGTCATTAACCGTTTCAACCATTTCGCCAGCAATATCGAATTTGACGGCATGATCGGCAAACAAGAAGCGCTTAAGGCGATTGCGAAGTTCCGCAGCAAGCCTGATGTCGCACGCGTCATCGTTGGCGTATGCAGCGCGATCGGCGCAGCGGACGGCAACTTCGATCCGCATGAGAAAGCAGCGGTTACCGATATTTGCAACGCGCTTGGTTTGAACCCTAGCGAATTCAGCTTGTAATCGTTATGGAATGAAGAAGAGCCCTTACGCTAGATAAAGCGTACGGGGCTCTTTTGGTTGATATTTATGGGATTAGAGCGTATAAATTTGAGATACTTTGCCATTCGTGAACGTTACGTATTGACTTAAGCCGTAACCCCACGTTTCGATCGTAATTCCGCTGCCGCTTACAACACTAGAGGAACTCGGATTTCCCCACGACAGTAAGACTTGATCCTTCGTCATGCCGACGCCGATTTTCTCGGCTTTGACCGCTGTCCATATTTTCGTGGACCAGTTATATTTTTTGTACGGATCATACGTCAACAGATAGTAATCTGTAGCTAGATACGATTCTACGGCACTGCTGCCATACAATACGCTTGACTTGACTTTAACGCCTTTCGTCGTTTGGAAAACAATTACGAAATCTTTTGATGCATCGGGAATGATATCAATAATCGTTAGTTTAATGAATCGGTCTGCACCTGGAACATGATTAGACCAATAAGACTTCCCAATGTACTTCGTTAAAGTGCCAAGCGCCTCTCTCTTCAGCACGTTCGCTGTTTCAGGCGTTTCGATTTTCATTTTGGCTGCGCCGAACAAGATCGTGATCGTCTTGTACTTGGCATCCCATTGCAGCTTAGCACCGAATACTTTCGTCAACAAGGCTGCCGGGAACACGGCTGTTCCGTTTGCCGTTTGAATCGGACCTCCGAGCACTACCTCCTTGTCATTCACGGTGGCTTTGGCTTCGCCTGACTTCAGCTTGATCGCCGTGCTTCCAACCTTGATATCGAATGTCTTCGACGCTGCTGTATACACAACTGTACCGCCGAGCGATTTGAAGACAGATTGGATAGGCACATAAGTTACATTCTTAATCTGCGCTGCATTTTTAAGGTTCGCGCTCAGACTTGTCGTTACAGTAAGCGTCTTCGCTGCAGTCCCGGATGTAACGGTAACTTTGGATACTCCGACGCCGAGTGCTTTAAACGTACCATTGCCAATAACTTTCAATAAATGCGGTTTGTCGATTTGTACAGTGGCTTGGCTCAAAGGCACTTTCTTCGTTTCACCTGTAGAATACGTCTCGGAAATTTCCGCTTTAATGCTATCTCCTACATTCGGAGTTAGATTAGATAGATCAAAAGTTAGATCAGCTACTTTTGGAATCTCAATCGGCTTCTCCAATCCATATTTGTACAATTTCCAATCTCCGCTATTAGTTAAGAAGTAAAAAGATTCATCATCTTTTAAAGCCGAAATCTGCTTCACATTTTTTATACCCGTAAGTTGCTTCTCTAGTTTATATCGGTATTCATAATCACCTGTTACCCACACAGTTCCATCCTTAAGAGTTACGAGAAGCTGTCCGTTGTCGGCAAATACGATACCCGATGCATCTGATGTCACCTTCTCAGGTATGATCTTCCATCCGTTCTCGTAATCGATATTTCTCTCATCATAAATCATGACTTCACCGCTGGAACTTAAAGTTGCGGTCCGCCCTTTATTGTATTCCATGACAGTAGCATCAATAGCAATAATAGATGCAGCGTCACTTAGAGTATAGTTTTCTTCCACGCCTGCTGCTGATAGTACCCCTGACTTTGTAAGGTAAGCAAGACTTCCTCCGCTTCCGCCGATTAGGCGAACATTAGAAGTCATTTTGTAACCATCGGTTGACCATAATGTGCCATCAGTCTTCAGATATGAACCATACACTAACTGGCTGATGCCTGTTTGTTTGGTGTCTACTGTCGGTTCAGTAATGTAATCCCAAGAAACAAGCTCTCCCTTTTTCGTTACACCAAAGCCCTCTTTGCCATATCCTACGATCTGCGCGATATCCAAATTTTTACGGATTGGGCCATTCGAGTTTTTCACCCAGATCGAACCGTCATCCAATAAAAAGTTGTCGTAAGCCACGCCTATTACTTTCGTACCAGTACTAGCTGCTAACGCTACAGTTCCGAGCGAAGCAACGGACAATACAGTTAAGCAAAAAACGACCAATATTGATAAATATCTCTTCAAATCTATCTCTCCTCACTTATGTAGTAGGAATATTGTACCATGTATGTAGCGTACAAGTAAGGAAAATTTCGGAATCTATAATTTCGATATCTTGCTTTTTTATTGAAAATGGCGTACAGAATGCACTCTTGGAGGGTATACTAAAGCAAGAGGTGAGCAGCATATGGAAACGTGGAATGATCAATTTGAGAGACGTCCTATTCAAGAGACAGGGGTATCACGGGTAGACTTAAGCGAAGAGAAATGGCAGGCAATCCTGCAGAACGATATCACCTATGACGGCAAGTTCTGGTACGCTGTCAAGACAACGTCCATCTTCTGCCGTCCATCTTGCAAATCTCGGCCCCCTAAGAAAGAAAATGTCCGCATCTTCATGGCACCCGAGCAAGCGTTAGCGGCACGATTCCGCCCGTGCAAGAGATGCAAGCCCACAGGCGAGAAGCTGCCGGACGACGAGTGGATCAGCCTTGTCTCGGAATATATGAACAGCCATTATAATGAAAACATCACGTTGGAGCTGTTGGCCGAGATTAGCCATAGCAGCCCCTTTCATTTGCAGCGTACGTTCAAGCGTCTTTGCGGCATAACTCCCACTGAGCATATGCAGCAGTTGCGAATGGAGCATGCCAAAAGATGGCTTGCCGAATCCGATCTTAAAATTGCCGACATCGGCTTGCAGGTTGGAATGACCAATACGCCATATTTCGTCACCTTATTCAAACAGAAGGTCGGCTGTACGCCTGCAGTTTATCGGCGACAGTACAAGAAAGGGGATAACATTCATGAAAGCTGACAACCATTCATCTATCTATTGGTCGCTATTATCAGTAGACGATTGGAAGCTTCATCTAGCAGCTACACCCATAGGACTTTGCTATATTGGCTCGCAAAATCAATCGCTGGATGAGATATCCCTTTGGGCTAGCAAGAAGTTCCCCGGCAGCGCGCTCGTACAAGATGATAAAATGCTGGAGTCATACAAAACGATATTAATTGGTTATCTGCGAGGTACGGTGGACAGCGTCGACATGCCGCTCGACCTGCGAGGAACTGCTTTCCAATTGGACGTGTGGAAAGCGTTATGCGAAATACCGTATGGACAAACTTCGTCGTATTCGGAAATCGCCAGCCGCATCAACAAGCCTTCTGCCGTACGGGCCGTGGGCACCGCGATCGGAGCTAATCCCGTCCTCATTACTGTCCCTTGTCATCGGGTAATTGGCAAGAACGGCTCGCTAACCGGTTTCCGTGGCGGCCTTAGCATGAAGTCAGCGTTGCTCGAACTAGAGCAGAGTCGTTCCGGCATCGATAACAATACGAAGGAACACATCGTACATGGCTAACGAGACTTACAAGCGCACGCATCCGAAAACCATTTTGAACAAAGGAACCGGTTATCTATCGGGATACAGCCATACGCTTAATCCGTATGCAGGCTGCTCTTTCAGCTGCTCATACTGTTATGTACGCCAAATGCCGATCTCCCTCTTCCGGCAGGAAGCATGGGGATCATGGGTAGATATTAAGCAGGACGCGGCGAAGCTGCTCCGCAAGGAGCTAGCGATTGCGAAGCGCAAAGGGCCTGTGACGATCTTCATGTCCACGAGCACCGATCCTTATCAGCCCGTCGAGCACAAAGAAGGCGTCACCCGATCCTTGCTGGAAGCAATGGTCGATGAACCGCCTGATTTCTTGTTCGTGCAGACGCGGAGTCCGCTTGTGCGCCGCGATATTGATTTGTTCGCTCAGCTTGGAGATCGCGTGCGGATCAGCATGACGATAGAGACGGATATCGAGGATATCCGCAAGCAATTTACGCCGGAAGCTCCGCCGATTGCGGCGAGGCTGAAGACGCTGCAGCTCCTCCGAGACGCCGGCATTCCTGCGCAAGCGACCATCGCGCCAATTCTCCCAAGCAGCGAGATGTTCCCCAAGCTGCTAAAGCCGCTCGTTAATCGCGTATGTATCGACGACTACTATATGGGCGACGGAAGCGGAGGCAAACGAACGAAGTCTATCGGTATGGAATCGATCTATGCCCGATTAGGACTCGAGAATTGGTACAAACCGGACGCCTATCGGTTCGTCTATGATCGCTTCATCGAAATATTTCCCGCCGAACAAGTATATATAAGCCAAAGAGGCTTTGAGCCTTAAAAAAGCTTATTCGGAAGATAGCTTCCACAAATAGATCGATGCGACTGTACCGAAGGGCGAATAGAACGTACGATACTCGTCGAACTGCTTTTTGGACAGCTCGCTTAAGCCGTATAACCTCATCATTCCCTTGCGGATCGCCGCATCGCCCCAGCTTACGATATCCGGCCGCTCCAAGGCATGAATAAGCAGCATCTCTGCCGTCCATTGCCCGACACCTTTAAGGGACGTAAGCCTCGCTGCAACCTCGGCATCCGGCATGTCATTAAGCTCTTCCAATTGCAATTCGCCGTGCACAATCGCGCTCGCAATCGCATGGATATTCTCAGCCTTCCTCATGGACAACCCGCAGCTCTTGATCGCTTCTACCGTATGCTGTGCCAGATTGTTTGGGGTCATCGCACCGAGGCGCTCCTGCATTCTGGCCCAAATCGTATCAGCAGCCTTAACCGATATCAGCTGACCGACCATCGCTTCCACGAGGGATGCGAATAAATCAGGAGTAACCTCGCGCTGCGGCAAGCCTAATCGATCAATCGCCGCACCTAATACAGGATCGGCTTTCCTTAAGTAATCCAGCTCGCGCTGTCCGTAATCAAAGTTTTTTTTATTAGCAGTCTCCAATGGTATCTGCCTCCTCATCACAAGTATACCGAATATGACTACACTATAACGCTTCGGAGGCTTGTTGTGCGGCTATTCGAATAGAATAGCAACATTTTGTAATCGAACGCTACAGCTTCCGAGCCGCTTCGCAGAATTGCTCCAGCGCCTGGGTGAGCAGCGATCTTGGGCAAGCCAGGTTAATCCGCAGCCAGCCCGCTCCATCCTCGCCGAAGCCGGAGCCTTCGTTGAAAGCTACCTTCGCCTGATGGAACATAAGCTCCTTCAAGCCGCGCGAATCTAGACCAAGCGATCGGCAATCCACCCAGAGCAAGTATGTCGCGTCAGGCATCATCGTCTTCACTTGCGGAAGATGCTCGGCTAAATATTGATTAGCAAATTCGATATTCCCCTCGATATATACGAGAAGCTCATCCAGCCATGCCTCTCCTTCATTAAACGCCGTCTCTACTGCGTCTTCGGCGAAATGGTTCGCATTCCGGAGGCCAAGCAGCTTCAAGCGCTGATCCATTCTACGCCTGGAGGAGGCATTCGAAATAACCATGAATGACGTGTGAAGACCTGGGAGATTGAACGTCTTTGTAGCCGAAAGACAAGTAATCGTAATGTCTGCGAGCTCTGGAGACAACGATGCGAATGCAGTATGACGATTCCCCGAATGAACGAGGTCGGCATGTATTTCGTCGGATACGACCGTAACCCCATAACGCAGACAAAGATCGCCTAATCGGCGCAATTCATCCTCGTTCCAGACGCGCCCGCCCGGATTATGAGGACTGCAAAGCAGAAGCAGCTTTGCACCGGCTTGGAACATTGCTTCCATGCCGTCGAAGTCCATTTCATACCGATTTTTGACGACGCGCAGCGAGCTTGCCCCAACCACACGGTCGTTGCCCCGAATCACTTCATAGAACGGGTAGTACACCGGCGTCTGAATGACAACCGTATCGCCTGGCTCGCTGAACAGCTGAACGGCTAAGCTTAGCGAAGTGACAACGCTTGGCGAGTCGACGATCCAGTCATTCTGAATGGTCCATTCATGCCGGCGGCTGTACCAGCTAACGATCGCTTCATGATAGCTGTCTGTTCGAACGGAATAGCCGTAAGACCCTAACTGGGCACGTTCCACGAGACGTTTTGTGATCGCAGGTACAGTTAAGAAATCCATATCCGCAACCCATAAAGGAAGGAGATCCTTCGCGCCGAACATCGCTTCCGCATGATCCCATTTAAAAGAACGCGTATTTTTACGATTCACGATTTGGTCAAATTGATTGTTGGCTGCCATGTAGCTTCACCAGTCTTTCTTCATAAAGTATGTCTTAATCATAGTGCTTCTTGCCGTAAAAGAAAATAGAGAGCAGCAGCGCCGCTCCCTAATGAATTATACCGTATATTTGCGAACCGCTGGCAATATAACCGTTGCAATCAGCTCAAGATTACGAGTCAACACTTCAAAGGATACGCCGCCAAAATCCATTTGCGCGATATACCGTTGATGGCCGAACAGCTCATGCTGATACAATATTTTCTCAATAATTTGCTGTGGACTGCCCACCATCATAGCATCCTTTACATCTGAGCCTTGGGCAAAATGCTGCATCGGGTAGCTTCTTCCGTTAATAAGCTCCATTCCTTTGTTCACATGAGGATAGGCCTCGCTAAGCGCCTGCTGCGTCGTATCAGCGACGTGGAATAAGCCCGCGGTCGCTACCGGCAGCCCCGCAGCGTCATGTCCGCTCCGTGAAGCGGCCTCCCGATAAGCATCGATCGATCGCTTGAAGCTCGTCGCGGGACCGCCGAGTGTAGCCAACATCATCGGAACGCCTGCGGCACCAGCCTTAATCGCGCTTTCCGGCGGTCCCCCTACCGCTCGCCAGATCGGCAGCTTACCGCCGCGAGGGCGGGGATATACGTTGGCATCGTTGAGCGGAGCTCGGAACTGGCCTTTCCACGTAACTGATTGCTCTTCGTTGTTAATCTTTACAAGCAGATCGAACTTCTCTTCGAATAAAGCTTCGTAATCGCGCACGTTATAGCCTAACAACTCGAACAACCCGATACGGGAAGCGCGGCCGGCAATAATTTCTGCACGCCCCTTCGAGATCAGATCGATTGTCGCGAAGTCCTCATAGACGCGGACAGGGTCAGACGTGCTTATAATCGTGGACGAGCTTCCGATCTTAATATTGTTCGTTGCTTGAGCGATTGCGCCAAGCACGACAGAATGCGCCTGGGTAGTGAAGTACTCCTGGTGGCTCTCGCCAACGCTAAAGAAATCAAGTCCGGCCTCATCAGCCAGCTTCGCCAATTCAATAATCTCGTGAATCCGTTGCTCTGCGGATATCCGTTTGCCCGTATGAGGATCCGGAATATGGTCTCCGAGCGTATATAAACCAAATTCCAGGCCTTTGCTCTTATTCAATCGATATGATTCCATGCTGATTAGCCCTTCTTTCTTCTTGGTTGCATGAGTATAATCTTGCTGCTTTTCTCATGGGCTAATCTTATACCATTGCTATTCAAATTGTAAGTATGCACTTATAAGTGTTATAGTATCCAAAAAGATACTAATGGAGGCCCTATGAAGATCCAGCCCGAGCTCTGCAAAGTGGAAGACGCACTTTCGATAATCGTAGGCAAGTGGAAGACGAGCATTTTGCTGCATCTCATCTCCACAGGCACGATGCGCTATGGCGAAATCAAGAAAGCCATGGGCACTATAACGCCCAAAATGCTAACCACCCAACTAAAAGAACTCGAGGAAGAAGGAATCATCCAGCGCGTCGTCTTTCCTCAGGTACCGCCTAAGGTTGAGTACTCGATGACGGAATACGGCATGACTCTTGAGCCGATATTGACAGCTCTTCATAATTGGAGCGCAGCGCATCCGTCGCACAAAGCCAGGACAAACTCTACACAGACTACAAATCAATGATGGAGCCTCATGACCTAATTGGGCTAGAAAGTATATCTGTTTCGGATAAACAAGCCTTCTTGAGAGCGGCAATAGACGGCGGTTGTGTTTGGAGTAGGCGGGGTTGCAGACATAGTAAGATGGGGAAGCCATCCCAACAGCCTACTGGCTATTGGGATGGCTCTTCTTGATGCTTGCTGCTATTGCAGAACGACGCTGTCTACATAGACGGAAGTTGCTCCGCTCGAGTTGCTCGGCGACATATATAGAATACCGATTTCCCTTACATCGCCGAGATTAGCGACCCCGCTAAGGCTTAGCGTAACGGTTGTCGCCGAGGACGAATTGATGTTTACGGTTGGCGATTCATACCAAGTATAGCTTGATCCGGTCTTGATGAACAACTTCGCCTGCAGGCCGCTTCCGAAGGTCCCCCAAGCTGCATGCTTCACTTTGGCGGTGACGGAGCTTTTGCCGCTAAAGTTATTCGCGCCTGTATACTTGAGCGTGAATTGGCCGCCGCTGCCAAGCGTGACATCCGCCTTCAAGGAGCTGCTGCCGCTTGTCGCCCATTCCGTTACTGACCATGGTCCGCCGCCTGCATTAAGTGCTGACCATCCTTGAATATTGCCGCTTTCAAAATCATATAACGTCGAGCTGCTGCCGCCACCTCCGCTGTTGAACACCGTAGCCTTCACGGAAGTCGCCTGAATGCCGTTCGTACCATTAACGACGAGGTTCCCCCACGAAGTGAGCGTCTGCCAATCGCTTGTCGTCATATCGAGCCATGAATTGGAGGAATCATTCCCCGTCCAAGACCAAGCCATATATCCAATTCCTTTGGCCTGAGATTGGTTCAACACCTCTTGCGCATTCACTTGGCTGCCTAGGTTGTTGTTGCCGTTATTGTAATTGTAGCCGAATTCCCCGATCATCACAGCGAGTCCCAGGTTTTTAATATTTTGCAGCTCCGTGCCGATGCTGCTTGCATTGTTCCACGAGCCGTACATATGGATGGAGAACATCACGTTATGATCCGGGTCATGCGTCAGCAAAGCATTGCCGTACGCTTTGATCGGCGATGCATTCTGTCCCCA
This sequence comes from Paenibacillus sp. 2TAB19, assembly GCF_052115185.1. Taxonomy (NCBI): domain Bacteria; kingdom Bacillati; phylum Bacillota; class Bacilli; order Caryophanales; family Paenibacillaceae; genus Paenibacillus; species Paenibacillus sp. 2TAB19. The sequence continues at coordinate 29,290 of NZ_JBFRGE010000018.1, forward strand.
TCCCGATCCGTCGACAACGATCGTATTGTGGATGCCCGCATTCCGAATCGTCGATATAGCAGTCTTGTATGCATCTCGCCAGGCAGTATCGGCCAAGTCGTTGCCGCCCCATTCATTGGCGATATTCACGAGGACGTATTTCTCGTTATTGTTAAGTATCGTCTTTACAGCGCTTTGGGTAAAGTACTGCGCCATTTGATTAAGCAGCGTGGCGCTGTTCGAACCCGTTGCATCGTGAAGCTCCACGATGGCGATCATCCCAAGCTCCTTGCAACGGTCGATTATTTGTTGGAGACGCGTTGCCGAACCGCTCGTCTGCCATACGATACGCACAGCATTCGCTTTGTTATTCGCAATAGTCGTCAATGCCGAATAAGCTTGTGTGTCGAACCAAATATGCGGGTTATTGACGCCGCGAATTACGAAGTTATTCCCGTTGGCATCCTTCAGATTGGTTCCGCTTACATAAAATCCGTTAGCGGCATGTGTCGGCTGCGGTGCGACGAAAGGTATGGTTAAAGCGAGTAATACGGTAAACATAAACGTTAGCTTCCACCTGCGAGTGATCATCAACATTTTTACTAAATCCCTCCTCTTATGGTTAGGAACGACAACCGCCGTCCATATGAGAAGTATAACTTCACGGCCAACCCATAATAAATGTCATGATGCTACTGTTTATATGGCTTAATGCGAGAAGGTTTCAGGCGAGGTTAGCTGTACATAAAAAAAAGCGGCGCAAGGATCATCCTTGCACCGCTTTTACCGTATTTACGCTCGTTCTATCGTGAACTCGAAAGCAAGATCCTGCTCGCCCGAGATCGTATATTCCTCATGCACCGGAGCACCCCAGCTGTCGTCGCCGCCGACGCCCATCTGGCGCCCTGCTACCGTGATAACCGTGTAGTGCACCTCCGGCAGCTCGTAATGATGCTGCGCGTTCTCCAGCTCGAACGCCGTATAAGGCGATACATTACATTCCACCGGCTCACCGCTCGAGACGATACGAATGCCTTGTCCATCACGATTGCGTACGCTTAGACGTCTAACGCCCATACGGTTGCCTGACTCCTGAGGCACGGCATATGCAGCAACATTGTCTGCCGCCGTATTCTCGAAAATGCATAACCGCGCGCCGTTCGCACGGTCAGCATAGTTCTCCTCGGGCCCCATTGCATACCATTCCAACTGATCGTAATCGGCCTTCACCTTGAACGACACGGCGAAGATCGGCAGACGAGGCAGCCCTTGAGCACCTTTGTATTCCGCTTGCACTCGAATCGAACCGTTCGCGCTTACGGTATACGCAATCTTAGCTTCAGCCGTCTCGCTGATCGAGAAGCGGAATCGATAAGCTACTGTTATAGAGCTTCCGTCCTCTGCCTCCGACACGTCGATTCCTACACATTTGCGAGTAAGACTTGCTGCATACCATAGACCGGAATCATAACCCTGAGCGTACCCTTTGTCATTGTCCGTCGTCGCCCGCCAGAATAGCGGCGCAGGCGGCATAGCGATCATCTCGCGTCCCTCGAATACGATCGACGTCATCGTATGGGCCTGCTTCGAGAACATAATGCGGAAATCAGTACCATGCACGCCGATGTTCACATCCCCGTTCGCAACTCTTAGCTTGCCATTAGACGATGCTGTACGTGCAGCCTCACCGGCAACCTTGAAGATATGCTCACCGAACGCGATCTCATAACCTTCTTCCGCCCAAAGCGTCTGCTCCTTCAGCGTAAGTAGAGCATGAACCGCATATTCGCCTGGCAGAGCAACCTGCTCCTCGATATTAAAGCTTATCCGTGCTTCTTCGCCTGCCGCAACAGCCGCTTCCAATGGGAAGCGGTGTACTTCATGACCTTCGCGGAACAAAGCTATTTCAAGCGAGAATGCCTCCGTATTCACGAACAAGTTCTCGTTGCGAATAAACACGCTGTCGCGCTCCGGAACAAGCTTCACGTTCTGATACAGGAACTTCACGTCCTGCATCTTCGGCGACAGCTCGCGGTTCGCATAAACGATGCCGTTCGTGCAGAAGTTGTAATCGGTCGCCCGATCATCGAAGTCGCCGCCGTAAGCGAGGAACTCGTCACCGTAACGGTTCTCCTTCACGATAACTTGATCGATGTAATCCCAGATGAAGCCGCCTTGGTACATCGGGTACTTCTGCTCGAGATCCGTATACTTGCGCATGCCGCCAAGGGAGTTGCCCATTGCGTGCATGTACTCGCAGCTGATATAAGGCTTGTCCGGATTATTGTCCAAATACTCCTCGATATCCGCAGGTTTCGCATACATCCGGCTTTCCATATCGCTTGCTTCGGTGAATGCGCGGTCATAGAATACGCCCTCGTAATGAACGAGACGGCCCGGATCAACCGTACGGAAGTACCTTGCAACGTTCACAAGCACATCGCCCACGTACGATTCGTTGCCAAGCGACCAAATAATAACGGACGGATGGTTCTTGTCCCGCTCGTAGAGCGAAATCGCGCGATCCATCACGATGTCCTGCCATTCCGGATTGCTTCTAGGAATGTTCCACGATGGCTCAACGGCGCCCATCTTCTGCCAAGAGCCATGTGTCTCCAAATTCATTTCGTCGATGACGTAAATGCCGTATTCGTCGCAAAGCTCATACCAATAGCTCTGATTCGGATAGTGGGATGTCCGTACGGCGTTCATATTGTTGCGCTTCAGCGCCTTGATGTCCCACAGCATATCCTCGTTCGTAATCGCACGTCCGCGGCGGCTGTTGAATTCATGGCGATTAACCCCTTTGAACACAATGCGCTTGCCGTTCAGCTTCATAATCTTATCTTCCATCTCGAAGCGGCGGAAGCCGACGCGCACCGGGATGACTTCGATCTCATTGCCGTTCGCACCAATAATTCGAACATACAAGCTGTACAAATTCGGCTGCTCGGCACTCCACAACGAAGGATTTTTCACTCGAAGCGAAGTACGTTCTGACTCCAAATCGTCCAGGACAATCTCTTCTGATACGATCAACAAGCCATCGACATCGCACAAATCCAGAACCGCTTTCGTTCCAGCTGGCACAACCGAGCGAAATGCGAGCGCTACGTTCAACGAACCGCTGTCATAACGATCGTTAAGCTCCGTCCGCAAGGACACGTCCTGCACATGCACCTCAGGTACGGTATAGAGATACACGTCACGGAAGATGCCGGAGAAACGCCAGAAATCCTGATCCTCCAGCCAGCTACCCGTACTGCGCTGGTACACCTCTACAGCAAGCTTGTTGTCGCCTTCTTTCAGGAAAGGCGTCAATTCGAACTCGGATGGCGTGAAGCTGTCTTCCCCATATCCGATGAATTCGCCATTCAGCCACACGTAGAATGCAGTCTCCACGCCTTGGAACGAAATAAACAACGGCCCGCCTGCCATGTGCTCCGGTACGAAGAAGCTTCTTGCATAGCTGCCTACCGGATTATGATCCGAGGAGATTTGCGGCGGGCGTAAGTCCTCATGTCCATCCCATGGATACATCGTATTCACATATTGCGGCTGGCCGTAGCCTTGCAGCTGAATATGTCCGGGAACCATAATTTCATTCCATCCCGATACGCTGAATGAGGTCTTATAGAAATCAACAGGCCTGCTGGCCGGGTTTACTGCGTAATTAAACTTCCACGCTCCATTCAAGGAATGCCTCCAAGGCATCGCTTCCTTGCGCTGAGCTTCTGCAAGAGATGCGTAATACTTATGATCGGAATGGGCTGGCAGCCGATTCACGGCAAATACCGCCGGATCGCTCAGCCAGTCCAAGCTTGCGTTTATTGCTCTCATATCGACAAACCTCTCCTATCGTGCTTACTCTGTCTGTAGTTGCAATCAATCTCTGTCGCTTACTTAACCGATCCTGTCATACCAGCCACAAAATGCTTCTGCATCAAGAAGAATACAATAGCCGTTGGGAGCGTCGCGATCAGAATAACGGTCATGATTACCCCGTAATCCGGCGCGTAGCTGGAGCCCATATTGGAAATCAGAAGCGGAATCGTCCTTTTCTCCGGCGATTGCAGCACGACGAGCGGCCACAAGTAGTTGTTCCAGCTCGACATGAACGTAATGATCGCCGCTGCCGCATAAGTCGTCTTCATCGTCGGCATATAGATGCGGAAGAACACGCCAAGCTCGTTCAAGCCGTCAATTCTTCCCGCTTCAAGCATGTCCTTAGGGAACATTTTCGTGCTCTGACGGAAGAAGAAAATTAAGAACGCAGTCGTTACCGTAGGCAAAATAACGGAAGAAATCGTGTCAATGCCGATGAACGGCACGGTTTGCGATATCGTTCCGAACATGCGGTACAACGGTACCATAAGCGCCGCGAACGGGATCATCATCGAGAGCAGCAAGATGCTGAACACGACATCCTTCGCTTTGCTTTTGAAAATTTCAAAGCCGTATCCGGCAAGCGAAGCAATCAGCATCGCAAGCAATGTAGTCAAAATCGAGATTTTCGCCGAATTAATTAGCGACGGCAGGATGTCCACGTCGTTAAACGCTTTGTCCAAGTTCTCGAACAAATATTTGCCCGGCAGCAGCTTTCCCTTTGTAATGTCGATGGAACGATTCGTTGTGCTGGTAATCATCCATAGGAATGGGAAAATCGATACGATCGCCGACGCGCTTAGAAATACATATATAAATATCCGCTTGAGCTTAGTCATTGCGATCACCTGCCAATTTGAACTGAAGAATCGAGAAGATAACGATCAAGATAACGATGGCATACGATACAGTCGCCGCGTAACCGAAGTCGGGCGTGTACTTGAACGACAGGTTGTAAATGTATTGCGAGAGCGTCATCGTCGCATTGCCCGGTCCGCCCTTCGTAATGTTCATAACCTCGTCGAACAATTGCAGCGTACCAATCGTTGACGTAATGGATGTGAACAAAATGATTGGTTTCAGAAGCGGTACCGTTATTTTCGTAAACTGCTTGAAAGAGGACGCGCCATCGATGCGCGCAGCTTCGTAGATGGAGCCGTCTATATTTTGCAGCGCCGATAAGTAGAAAATCATGTTGTAACCGGTCCAGCGCCATGTAATCGCGATTATGATCGTAATCTTTGCCCAGAACGGATCTGTGATCCATTGGATAGGCACGGAAATCAGATGAAGTTTGAGCAGCATCTCATTGATGAGTCCATCTGCGCCGAACAAATATTTGAATATAACTGAATAGGCAACGAGCGACGTTACCGCCGGCAGAAAAATAGCCGTCCGGAAAAAACCTTTTAGCTTCAAGTCCTTGTCATTCAACAGTACGGATATAAACAGCGCAAGCACGATCATGATCGGCACTTGCACAATCAGATACAGGAATGTATTCGTCAGTGTCGTTATAAACGTGGAATCACTGAACAGCCGCGTATAGTTGTCCAAACCGACATATGACAGATTCGTTCCAGTACCCGATTGGAATGACATTAATAATGCTCGTATCATCGGATAGAAATAAAAGGCACATATCATAATTACCGCAATAGCGATAAATGACCAGCCAATGACATTTGTTTTGTTGCGTAAATTTACAGATTTGGCTTCTCTCACTTTACTGTCATCTCCTTCCAGCATTCGTTTTTATCTCTAAAATAACCTTGGACACCTGCCGCCCGCTTATCCGCCGGCAGCCGATGTCCAAGGCCGTACCACATACTACTCTATTTCAATTGGGAGTCTGCTTGTTTCTGAGCGTCGGCAAGCACTTGATCGATTGCTTTGCCGTTCAGGTAATTTTGCATTTCCACAACCATAATGTCTTCAACTGCGTAAGTGTGCATGCCGTAGTTGACATTAGGAATTTGAGCTGTCCAAGCAGCAAAGTCCGTTACGATATGTTGTCCGCCGAAGAACTCGTTAGCCGCTTTGTAAGCTTCGCCTTCTGCAGCAGGCTTGTACGTTCCGATTGCGCCGATTTCCGTAACAAGCTTTTGGTACAGATCAACATTCGAACCGAATGTAGCGCCGAGGAATTCAGCCGCCTTTTCTTTGCCTGGAACGTTAAGGACATACCACGAGCTGCCGCCAAGGTTGGAAGCATGAACCGATTTGTCGTTGTTTGTCAGCTTAGGAAGCGGAACGATCGCCCATTTGCCGGATTGATCAGCGGCAGCCGTAATGGATGGCGTGAACCAGTTGCCTGTTGGTACGGAGGCAGCGTCGCCGTTGTTGTAGTTAGCAACGAATTGGCTCCAGTCCGCATGAATTTTAACAATGTTTGCGTCCATCATTTTTTTGTATGTTTCCATAGCTTCTTTCAAAGCCACATTTCCTGCGATGTCAGCTGTTTTGCCGTCTTCTTTCAGGTACCACGAGCCAGCGGATTGCGCCATAACGCGGATGATGCCTAGATCGTTCGGGTCAAGGGAAATCCAGTATTTTCCTGTTTTCTCTTTTACCGCTTTGCCGATCTCGATGTACTTGTCCCAAGTAATGTCTTGCATGTCAGCTACCGTGTAGCCAGCTTGCTCGAGATAGTCCGTTCTTACATAAACGCCAGTTACGCCGGAGTCGAATGGAAGACCGTATTGTTTGCCGTCGAAGCTTGTCGGGCCGATTTTGTAATCAGCGAAGTCTTCTGTTTTGAACGAATCCGTCAACGGGTAGAATGCATCAGGATAAGCTTGCAAGAAGCTTTGTGCGCGGTAGTCCTCGATCAATACGATGTTTGGAAGACCTTTGGTCGTGCCGGAGCTAAGACCCGTATTCAGCTTTTGAACGATATCGTTCTGAGCGTTCTCGATAATGTCGATCGTTACATCCGAGTGATCGGCTGCATAAGCATCTTTCGCGAGGTTCATCGCTTTGATGTTGAAGTTCGGATCCCAAGCCCAGACTGTTACTTTGCTTGTTTCACCTGCAGCATTGTCAGTACCTGTATTGTTGTTCGTGTTGTCCGTGTTGGACGAGCAGGCTGTGAAGATCATGATGCACACAACCAGCAATGGCAATAATTTTTTCACTTTTGAAGACCTCCGTCTCTCTTTGTAAAATGCTGTAAGCGGTTTCCCGTTTACTGCTTTATCGTAGCATCTTGATTATCGTGCCCGTTAGGATAATCTTTGCTTCGTTTAGTGAAATTATTATAAAAAAAAGTCCGAGCCTCTAAGTCGTTTGCACGATTTTTAGAAACTTGGACAATTTTTATCCTTTGAGCAGCGGAAGGCGAACTTTCACCTTCGTCCCTTCCCCTAACTCGCTTGAAATCGATACGCCGTATTCATCTCCATACAGCAGCTTAATACGATCATGAACGTTTCTTACGCCAATGCCGGTGAACAGCTGCCTGGTGCCTTTCGATTGATCTGGTAATTGCTCGGCGGTAATGACCATGCCATCGCCATTGTCGACGATCTCGCAGACGAGTGCGTTCAGCTCTTGGGCGACCAGGATGTAAATATGCCCCTCGGACTTCTTGTTGAAGCCGTGGAAAAAGGCGTTCTCGATAAACGGCTGTATAATTAGCTTCGGTACCATATAACCCATGCAGTCAGGCGAGACGAAATAATTAACCTTGATCTTCTCCCCGTAGCGCACATGATTAATGAACACATAGTTCCGCATGTTGACTAGCTCTTGACTGATCGTAATCGTCTCGCTGACGTTGCCGATCGAATTTTGCAGCAGTGAAATAAGCGCGTTGATCGTATCGGCCGCCTTATCCTTGCTCCCTTGCTGCACCATAAATTTCACAGAAGCCAGTGTGTTGTATAGAAAGTGCGGATTAATCTGCTGCTGCAGCGCTTCAAGCTCCGCGTTCCGCTGCCTCCGCTGCGTCTCGACCAGTTCGTCCACGTAATCGTGTAGCTCGTCGAGCATCGCATTAAACGCCTGCCCCAGCTGTCTCGTCTCATAGCTGCCGCCAACGGTGACATAATGATCGAACTCGTATTTGGATATCGTCGATATTTGTTTCACTAGTCTGGACAAAGACTTCGTCATTCGGCCGGATATGAGGAACACGATCAGAAGCGCTATAGACACGATTGCCGTAACGATAAGCACAATTGCACGCGTATCCATCAGTTGCCCAATCGCCGTCTCCTTGTCGATGACGTTCACGAGATAAAGATCCTGCGATTCCAAATATTTCGCGATTAGCAATTCATCCTTGCCTAATCGATCCACGCTCTTGTATTCCAGCGATTGTTCGACAATCTCATGGGCTTTATCTAACAGATCGGGATCGGATTGGCCAATCCAATCCGTGCGGTTAGAAGAAATAATCATGCCTTTGCCATTCAAGATAACGACATCATTGCCTAAGCTCGTATACGATTCGTAGAGTTGCTTGAATTCACGTTCGCGAATGGAGAAATACATCGCCCCGTAGACATAGCCTGTCGTCCTCTCCATGAATGCCTTTGAAGCGACGATAGAAGCCTGCCCGGTCGCTGTTTCGGAGGGCTCGACATAATCGAATTGATAAAGCAGCTTCTTCGGCTCCTTGAGCGTCTGCTGGGTAATGGGATGAGCTTGAATTTGGTTGTCGGTCAGCGGCCATATCGAACGGTCGGTAGCATAGCTTCGGCCGTTATTGCCCGTAATTGTAAGCCCTACCTCATACGAATCCACAATAGAGGTGATTCGTTTCATTTGCTGATTCATGTTGTAATACGTTTTGGCGATCGAATTCGAATTGCCTTCGCTCTCCGTCAGGAAGTTCTTGATCGAACCGCTTTGAAGCATCGTGTTGGACGCTAGAACGATCGAATAGTTAAGCGAGCTGAAGCTCTTCTCGATCTGGGTCAGCACCTTCGAATTCGTTATGCTGAACGTCTGCATGAAGAGACGCTCAGACGTATTGAGCGTAACCCATGTAATGGCAATCGCGACTGCAACGATACTGAGGAGCATGACAAGAAACATTTTCACAAACAATCTGTTGTTGCGGAATCGATCATTTACCCTTCTAATCATTATCGGTTCATTCCTTATTTCATGTATTGTCGACGGTAGCTGCTAGGCGAATGTCCGGTATGACGCTTGAATACCTTGCAGAAGTAGCTATGATCCGAATAGCCGACCAAGCCGCTTATCTCGGAGATCATCGCCTCTCCCTTGCGCAGCAGCGAAGCTGCCTTATCTGTCCTTACTTTGTGCAAATATTCGATGAACCCTTCCTCGTTATGCGTCGAGAAGTAGCTCGATAGGTAAGAGGGGTTGAAATGAAAATGCTTCGCCATCTCCGTCAGGTTAAGCGGCTCGGCATAATGTTCATCGATATAATCTAGCAGCCGCTTCATATTGACGTTGCCGGTCTGGGACTGTTCGGACTTGTCCGCAATACATGCCTTCGCAAGTACGATGAATTGCTCTAATGCCGCAATCGCTTCATTCGCAGTAGCCGCGTCTTCTATCGCTTTGAAATAAGTGAACTTGTTGTTGTCCAGCTCCTTATTGTCATACTTCATATTGCCGAGCAGTACCGTCATATTGAAAATAAGATTGCCTAGAATGGACTTGAATTCGAACACGTTCATCTTGTAATTCGACGATAAGGCAAGCACATGTCCGCTTAAATAGTCGAAAGCCTCGTTGAATCGCTCGCGCTTGAATTCATCGGTGAACCGGTTCAAGTTGAATGGCTCAATCGTCGTTGTCGGTAGCTTAGGCAGATCATTATATATGAATAACTGAACCTCAGGCAGGAAGAAGCCGTAATCCATTAGCTTCCGCATATTTTCTTCATATCGTTCACGCAGAAGCGTCAACTCTTCGAAAGGCTCTCCAATTACAATCGCCTTGCCGGCAGTGAATTCGGCAACCTGTGCAAATAATTGCCCGGCTTGCCGCAGAATTCTGTCACATCCGCTTTCATTCGTATTAACGAGCAGCACGGTACATTCGGAGCCTATTGGAAGCTGCTGGACGATCGATTGTTCAGCAATTAGCTGCTCCAGCGCCTTTCGTGTTTCCTGTACGAACCGTGTACCCGCTCCCTCCACTACTTTCGATCCTACTAGAACATAATACGAATGCGGCAAATAGTCTTTAGCAGCCGGAAGGCCGTCCTCAATGTCATAGCCGGATAAAATCTTCTCCAACAACGAGTCTAGCGACAGTCTGTTATCGGACTCCAACTGTTCACTGCCCAGACCCGGAATTTTGTCTGCGGCTAGCTTAAGCACGCTAAGCAGATGGCGCATATCAAGCTTCGGCTTCAGAATATAGTCCGCAACGCCGCTCTGGAACGTCGAACGCACATAGTTGAATTCACCGAAGCTGCTTAGGATAATAACCTCGATTTCCGGATAACGCTGCTTGATGATTCTCGTCAGTTCCTCGCCATCCATGACTGGCATGACGATATCCGTTATCACGATATGCGGCCGCAGCTCCTCGATCAGCGCGAGCGCTTCACTGCCATTCGATGCTTCGCCGACGATTTGGAAGCCTTCCTGCTCCCAATTCATGAAATGCTTAATCCCTTGCCTTATGAGTTGTTCGTCATCGACGATTAATACTTTGCAATAATTGAACGCGGTCATAATGACGCCTCCAGGCCTACACATATTTGTACAGCCATTATAACCGATTATGATTATGTGTCTATTCGAAAAAAGGCAGAACAATGAACCAAGAGCGCGTCTACAGCACGTTCATGGTTCATTGTTCTGCTTCGTTAATGCAATATCGTATTCACATAGATACCGTTTACGGGTACGGCTATTTGATTAAAGTGACTGACGAGCAGCGTAAGATTATCCTCAAGCACCTGACCGAACATCGGCTCACCATGACCGGTTATGGCTAAGCTCGGCTTAAGTGCGGCAAGCTTCTTTACCGATTGCTCCGCTTGTGCCCAGTCCGTCGTAAAATATTTGGGCGGGCCGCTAATTTCCTGCTCCTGAGTAATCACTTTATACAGTGATTCTTGCTTGACGGTTACAAATGCATCACCCGCTATAAGCGTGCCGTCTTCTTGTCGAAATAATGAAATATGACCCGGCGTATGGCCCGGCGTATGCACCCAGCTCCAGCCCTTCAGTCCTGGTATGCTGCCGTCTTCCGGCAGCGCCTTCACATGATCGTCAAGATTAATTCCCTCATGCGGAAAATAAGGAGAAAGCTCCGATATCATCCCTCCGTCTACAGTGGGATCAGCTGGCGGATAATCCGCAATCCCCGTTAAGTAAGGGAGCTCCAATGGATGTGCGTAGACCGGTGCCTTCCAATGCTCAATCAATTCAACAATAGCGCCGACATGGTCAAAGTGTCCATGCGTCAGCACGATTGCGCTTGGCCCTGTTTCGAACCTCTTCTCCGCTTCCTTAATGATCTTTTTCGCGGAACGCGGCATTCCGGCATCGACGAGCACCCAGCCCTCATCGCCCTGCTTCGGGTCTCCAATAAAGCAAACGTTAACGATTTGAACCGAATAACAATAAATATCCGGCCGATAGGCCAATCCATTGCCGCTTGCCATGGACGTAAGCGGCATGAGCTTGTGCTCGAATTCATTTTCCACCTCAACCATTCCCTCTTCCTCATGTATACGCTCCTTCCTATAACCTCTCCAACCTGTTCAAAAAAATGATTTGGAATTAAATACAAATCCACTGAGCAAAATAGATGAAACTATGAAGCAGCATAAGGAGTCCATTCATGAATAAATCAAATAAATCAGAAGCGTTGCCCCAATTTCCCGATTCCTATTGGATCCATTCAACAGACAAACTCCCAACCTTTCCAAAGCTTGAGCAAGACCTTAGCACCGATGCGGTTGTTGTTGGCGGAGGAATTTCGGGCATAACAACGGCCTATTTGCTAGCAAAAGAAGGTTTGAAAGTCGTGCTGCTAGAAGCAGGCGTCCTCCTTAACGGAACAACCGGACATACAACCGCGAAGATTACAGCTCAGCATGATCTTATTTACGATGAACTGGTCACGAAGGAAGGTGTGGAGAAAGCGGCCTTGTACTATAAAGCTTGCGAAGACGCACTCCAATTCATCGAAAAGAATGTCGAGAAGTATAAAATCGACTGTGGATTTACCAAGCAGTCTGCTTATGTGTATACGAATTCCGAGCCATACTTAGCCAAGCTGGAGAAGGAAATCGCAGCCTACTCGAAGCTTGGCATGCCTGGTGAGCTCCAAGATCGCATTCCGCTTCACATTCCTTCTAAGGCGGCGCTGGTCCTTCATAATCAAGCTCAATTTCACCCCTTGCACTACCTAAGCACCCTTTTATCCGAGCTTGTCAAGGAAGGTGCAGAGATTTACGAGCATACGACGGCTGTCGATGTGGAGAGCGGCATGATGCCTCAAGTCATAACGAGCAACGGACATCGTATTTCATGCAAGCATGTGGTCTCTTGTTCCCATTTCCCCTTTTATGACGGAATGGGCTTTTATTTTGCTAGAATGCATGCAGATCGCTCTTATGTGCTTGGAGTTAAAAGCAAGGACAACTATCCAGGCGGTATGTACCTAAGTGCGGAGGATCCGAAACGCTCTATTCGGTATACCGATACCGCAAGCGGCGACAAACTCCTCATTATTGGCGGACAAAGCCATAAGACCGGTCAAGGCATATGCACTATCAATCATTATGAAGAATTGCGCAAATTCGCTGTAGAACATTTTGGGCTGGAGGAGATTAGTTACCGCTGGTCGGCGCAGGACCTTGTAACGGGTGACAAAGTTCCTTATATCGGTCGCATAACCGAATCGTCCCCGAACGTTTATGTCGCCACCGGTTATCGCAAATGGGGAATGACAGGCGGCACAGCCGCGGCTCTGCTCATTCGCGATTTGATCATGGAACGCGCTAACCCGTATGAGGAGCTGTATTCGCCTTCGCGATCGTATTCGTTAACTGCCATCAAAAATGTAGTTGTCGACAACTTGGATGTGGCGAAACATTTAATCGAAGGCAAACTGGATATTGTTCATAAGCATCCCACGGATATGCAAAATGATGAAGGTGGTGTCGTAAGGCATAATGGCAAGAGAGCAGGCGCATATAGGGATAAGTCTGGAAAGCTATATATCGTAGACACGACCTGTACGCATATGGGCTGTGAGGTGGAGTGGAACAACGGCGACCGCACCTGGGATTGTCCTTGCCACGGCTCTCGATTTTCAGTTAATGGCGATGTGATCGAAGGGCCTGCTGAACAGCCGCTGCCACAATTGTCGCAATAACCTTCCGCATCCTGCATTTTCCTAAGTATCCATATTCATTGTCTTTAAAATGAGCTGAAAATCTCCGATGTATTGTAGATGACGATTGTAATCTTTCGATTACCAACTCAGAAATTGCATCCCGGAGGTTTTCTTTTGCCTTTTACTCAGACAGAACCCAAGCTTATCGCGCTTCTCGATGGCTTTGGCCATAATTGGCATACTCATCTTTATTTTCTTGGCGACAAACAATGGTTTCATGATTCGGATCAAAGAGCGTTCATCGCTTACCGATCGATAGGCAATCGGGATATCGTGCTGGGGGATCCTGCTGGCGACCCGCAAGCGCATCGCCGAGTCATTGAGCAATTCATTGTTTACTGCCTCGCACGGCGGCGAACGCCGGTATTCTATCAGACGAGTTCAACGTATCTCCCTCTCTTTAACGACTTGGGCTTGTCTTGCAAGAAGATTGGACAGGAGGCGCGGGTCGAGCTTGGCGCTTTTCACTTGAACGGCAAAGCCTGGCTCAAGCTGCGCAATCGGCTTAATAAATTTCATCGCAGCGGCTATAGGCTGAAGGTGCTGCAGCCTCCGTATACGGAGGAATTCCTGTCCAAGCTCCAAGCAATATCGGATGAATGGCTTCGCAAACGGAAAGAAAAGAGTTTCTCGGTCAGCGCTTTTACTCCGGAATATGTGGGTCGCTTCCCGGTAGCCGTTCTGATTGACCCTGACGGAAACATGACCGCGTTTGTTACACTGCCTGGCGACCCTCCATTGGCAGAAGCCGTTTCCACCATGGACGTTTCTGCCAAAGGTCAAATTACGCTGGATCTGATGCGTTATTCGCAAGCTTGTCCGCATGGAACGATGGATTTCCTATTTCTGTCGGTTCTGCTATGGGCTAAGGAGAATAAATACGCAGTCTGCAGCTTAGGAGCAGCGCCACTGGCGAACGTGTGCGATTCCGCAATCGCTAAACTCATTTATAGGTACGGCAACAAGCTATACAACTTTAAAGGACTGTATGAGTACAAAAATAAATTTGAACCGCAATGGAAGGATGTCTACCTCGTCGGAGCTCCTGCAACCTTGCCCTATTCTGCTTTGCTGCTGACGCTTCTCGTACATTCGCCTTGCCCTGACAAGCTGTTTTCGCTCGAGTCCCCGTTCAAACGTCTCGTATCACGAAGATCCAGAAACTATAATCTTGATTAATACTAGGTACTAATCATGTGTTATACTCATTGCAGCGCATATTGCGATCAGATCATCAGCACTTGGAGGTTTTATTCAATGTCAGGATTACTTACCGGAAAAAATATTATCGTCATGGGTATCGCCAACGAACGAAGCATTGCTTGGGGAATTACGAAGTCGCTGCACGAGGCGGGGGCTAACTTGATTTTCACATATAGGAAGGAACGTTCCTTTAACAAATTGACGCAATTGCTCGCGGCCAACGGAATCGAGCCGCTGCTATGCGTGTCTTGCGATGTGGCAGACGATGCGAGTATCGCTGCGGCATTCCGCGAGATTGAGGCGAAAGTACCCGTTATTCACGGTCTTGCCCACTCTGTCGCATTCGCTGAGAAGGAAGATTTGCAAGGCGAGTATGTCGATACAACTCGCGAGGGCTATCACTTGTCTCAAGATATTAGCGCCTATTCGCTCGTCGCGATGGCTAAGGAATGCAAGAAGCTCATGACAGAGGGCGGCAGCATCGTTACTCAATCTTATCTCGGCGCGGAGCGCGTCGTAAAAAACTATAATGTTATGGGCGTTGCGAAGGCTGCGCTGGAAGCAAGCGTAAGATACTTGGCAGACGATCTCGGCAAATACAATATCCGCGTCAATGCGATCTCGTCCGGACCGATTCGCACACTCTCTGCCAAAGGCGGCGTAGCTGGATTCACCGATCTGTTCTCGACGATTCAAGACAAATCGCCGCTCCGCAAGAACGTCGATCAGGATGAAGTTGGCGATGCGACCATGTTCCTGTTAAGCAAGCTGTCGCGAGGCATTACAGGCGAGGTTCTTCACGTCGATTCGGGATATCACATTCTCGGTTATTAAGCTCACATGACACAGGCTGTCGCTAATTTTGCGACAGCCTGTTTTGATGCGCTTACCTCATTCTCTCCTGCCAATCGATCCGTAGTCCATTTGGCTGGATTTCATCCACCCTAATTAGGGTTTCGACTTACGTTTGACCGTTTGATTGGAATTTGTAGCCCACGACCGATTATAGTTCTATTCCGAAATATTGTTTCAAGCTCAACTTGTATTGCTCCTGCGAATCGGGTACAAATGAGTTAAAGCTCTCCGCTTTGAAAATACGGAATTCATCGCCTGCAATCGTGTTGCGACCACTCTCCGTTCGAATCGCAACCATGGAAGCCTTCTTGAATTTCGAGTCCGGGCTAGTCGAGCACCAATAGGAAGTGGTCTCGAAGTCAATCGCCAAAGTAGGCTCTTCGGTAAACGAATAGATCCCCCTCCACTCCTCGCCTTTCTTCTCTTCCAGCATCCATCCGTAAATGGAATCTCTCATTAATCGATAGCTTTCATCCTGCTGTACTTGCGGTGTATCGGTAACCAGCATGAGCGGCCAGCGAGGTGCAGCTGCCCCTGCGCCCACATCCACGATATATTTCTCCCCATCTATCTCTACCTGCAGGATATGATGTCTACGCTTCGAGGGCACGACCTCCTCGTCTCTCCAAAATCGACCAAAATAGTTCGTCACACGGTACCCTAGCCTGTCAAGCAACCAGCCGAACAAGGCATTAAGCTCGAAACAATAACCGCCCCGACCGCGGGTAACGATTTTATCGAATAAACGTTCGATTTCTAGCGATATTGGTATGCCATTCATTACATCCAAGTTCTCGTAAGGGATGTGATGAAGATGAGCGTATTGAAGTCGGCTAAGCATATCAAGCGTTGGTGCTGCAGGACCTTCGATGCCGATCCGATTCAAATAAGCAATCACGTTTGACTCCATTTGCATGTCCTCCACCTTTCATCGTCGACTGTTCGCAACTATATATTACCACAGCTCAATTCGAAGTTGGTTGATTGTTTGATCGATGACTTCATGACGGCTCATCACCGAAAACTGAATAAACATTAATGAAACCGAATGAACATGAAGTTATTTGTTGACAAAACAGATAGAACAGGAATATCATTATCCTGAAAGATGGTAAATATTAGAGGATATTACGGGAGGGTTCAGCCATGTTAGCAGAACAACGCCGACAAAAAATTTTGGAACTGCTGCAAGCGGAAGGACGCGTTATCGCCAAAGATCTATCGGAGCAGTTCCAGATGTCCATCGATTCCATACGAAGAGACTTAACGATTATGGAAGATCAAGGCACGCTTCAGAAAACGTACGGCGGGGCGATCCCTCTCGCCGAATCACCTAAAGTTCGCACTCTCCCGCAAGGGGAAGCCAGACGTTACGGCGAAGGCGAAGCGCATCAGAACGCGATATCCAAGCTGGCTGCCTCGTATATTCACGAGAACGACACCGTATTTATCGGCGGTGCCGGCATTCAATATGGCATGTTGAAATATTTGCGCGATGATATCCCATTCACTGTCGTTACGAATTCGATCAAGATCGCAGAGGCGATTCGTAAGAAGGAGAACATCGCCGCTTACCTCATCGGGGGCAGATTAAGAGCCGAGTCGGCAGGCAGCATCATCGACACGATCGCTATCGAAATGATCAGCAAGTTCACGCTGGACATCGGCTTCGTGACCGGCGGCAGCTTGGACGCCGTCGGATTAAGCACGGCTACGCCTGAAGGAGCGGCATTCGCCCGAGCAGTCGCGCGAGTCTCTCGCAGAAATATCTGCTTGGCCCCGCATGAGAAAGTAGGACATCGGATGTTCATCTCCTCTATACCAATCGAGGAAATCGACATCGTTCTAACCGATGTTGCCTCATCAGAAACGGCCGTGAAGGAGATCGAGAAGAAGGTCGCAACTGTCGTCTACGCCGACAAGGCTTCTGATGAAATCAATCAATGAGATGAATTATGCCGTAGAACATCTAAACGGCAGTGCAGGATGACTTTCCCGCACTGCCGTTTTTAATTACTCTTCGACGATCCGATAGTTCGGCTTCACATTGTTGAAGTCCGGATTTTCGCCGCTTACCATTAAGCCCATGCCCCAATCGAAGTGCACATTCTCCGTCGGCAGATCGGCCGCGTCGCGGTACTGGAACAGTACGTTTCTGCGGGTCCGCTCGCTGCGGTTGACATCGGAGCCGTGAATCGTCAAGTAGTTGAAGAACAGCACGTCCCCCGCCTCGGCCGGGCATGGCGTTCCCGACGAGATCGGATGCTCCTTATGATTCAGGTAATGAACTCCGATATGCGGGAGAACACCCTGCTTATGCGAACCGGGAACGACGCACAAGCAGCCGTTCTCCATATCGGCATCATCAAGATGAACGCTTGCTGCCAGCATGGAATGATTGCTGTGCGGGAAGTACGGATAATCCTGATGCATCGGGAATGCCGCGCCGTTCGCCGGCGGCTTCACGAGCATTTTCGAATGGTGCAGCTGCACGTTAGGCCCGATAATTCCGTTCAATACGCTTACCATATTAGGATGGGTCGCAGCACGGGTAAACGCCGCATCATGATAATGCACGTCATGGAACCCTTTCAATACAAGCTTCTTCAGCTGCTCCGGCGGCAAGAAGTCTCCCTGCCAAGCATGGTTGGCATCCGCCTTGGCTCGCGCGGCACGCTGGATAATCCGTTCAACGGATTCTCGCATCTGCAGAACCTCCGGCTGAGAGAATACTCCCTTCACTAGCAAATAACCATTTTCTTTGTAAAATTGTACATCTTGGCTCGTAATCATATTCATTCTCCTTTGTGAGTGAAGGTTGCTAATCTGTCTTTATTATAGGTATTCTATAGTCAAAACGTATTTGCAGCCGAAGGACATCTTTTTGCAATATTACGCCAAAGGAGAAAACCTGAATATGATAAATTGGCAAGTCAGCGTCGATCGATTGAACCGGATTCCAAGAGTGCTGGAAGGCGATCAACTGACGTTTCATACTTATTATTGGGGAGCGGAGCAGCAGTTGCCGGCGAACGTCGTCCATAAACATTCTTTTTTCGAAATATGCTATGTCGACGGCGGCTCCGGCGTTTACACAGAGGAAGGCCAAACGTATCCTTTGTACGAAGGGGTGGCCTTCTGCTCCAGGCCGGGAATCTATCATCAAATCAAAGACGTGAACGGCCTCGACCTGCTGTTCGTAACCTTCGAGCCGATCGAAGAGCATTCCAGCGCAGAGAAATTCAGCCGTTATTATGAAAGGTTGGAACGCGGCGCCGTATGGCTGGATAAGAAGGAACGTTCGCCGATCATTCAGTTATGGAAATCGATGCTTGCACAGAGCGAATCGGACGGAATGCTTCCCTCATCCGTGCTTCCTCCGCTTGCCAGCTCCTTGCTTGCCTCTTTCCCGAATTTGTTCAGTCCCGTGGAGCATGAGGCCGAGATGCCGTCACCTCGCACCAACGCCGCGCATTTGATCCGGCGGGCCAAGCTGTACATTCGCGACAATCTGGCAAGCAGCTTATCGCTGCCGGAAATTGCCCGTTACCTGAGCATTTCGGAGCGGCATCTGTCCCGGTTGTTCGCTTCGGGCATCCACGAATCGTTCACGGCAACCGTTCGGTTGGAGCGGATTCGCGCCGCGGAGAAGCTACTCGGCGATACCGAAATACCGATCAAGGAAATCGCCGATCAGGTCGGATTTTCTACCGTCCATTACTTTACAAGGACATTCTCGCAAGCCAAAGGCGTCCCCCCGGCCGCCTATCGCGAAGCAAGCCGGAGAAACGCCTTATTCGTTCAACCTTAATGTTCTGTTGGACTGAGAACCTCGAACTGCTCAACCGTTTGACCGTTTACTCGAATCTGGCGGCGTGTATCGGCGATTTCACGACAAACGTTTCGCCGGTATCCGTCATCTCGTACAGCTTGCACCGGGAATCCGGCATTTTGAACGGAGAATGAACGATAAGCATCCAATTGCCCTCGAAATTGCGGAACAGCATGCCGTGTCCGCTATCATCGCGAACGAGAGGCTCCAGCTGCTCCCAAGGTCCTTCCAGCTTGCCGCTGACGGAACGCGCGATCGTCTGGACGTAGCTTCCCGCTTCGTACGTAGACCACAACATCACGAGCCGATTGCCAGACGTGCGGTACAATTGGCAGCCGTCCGTCACATACATGGAGCGCTGCGAGCGGTCTGCCGGATGATCGCCATTGTCCCAAGGGGCAGCGGAACCATCGAACAGATGGATCGGTTCTGACGAGCGGCCCGATAGATCGTCACGCAGCCGGACCGCTTCGATCGTGCCGTCGGCCGTCTGTACCCATTCATGGCAATAGACCATCCAAGGGCTGCCTTCTTCGTCGATATACAGCGATCCGTCCAGCGTCATATGCTCGGAAGGCGCGATCGGTTCATCGGAATCCATTAATTCGAACGGACCTTCCAAGGAATCGGATACCGCAACCACGGTTCCTCGCCGTTGGAGCGGATAACCGCCATGTCCCTCGCCTTCGAGCATCTTGTCATTATGGTGAAGCGTAACGAACAAATAGTAGCGCCCGTTATAAGCATGTACCTCAGGCGCCCACGCGCCATGCTGCGGATGCGCCCACGCGCCGTCGGGAATGGTGAAGACGACGTACGGTCCCTCCCACTCGGTAAGATTCCGGCTTTTGTAAGCAAGGACGCCGTAACGATTCATCCCATGCAAGCGCGGACTTCCCCCGGTGTACAAGTAATAAGTGCCTGTCTGGTCATCGGCAACGACGAACGGATCATGGGCCGGAATATCGGCCAGCTTATGGCCTGATTGCGGATTTGCTGTATCGGAAGCGGCATTGAATACGGTCATCTCGTTCATCCTTCCCATTCGAATGGATTGTGATCGCTACTGCGAGGATGGATGGATCCGCATAGATTTGAGAGGTACCATCGAATCCTCAGGAACGTAATACTTGAATTTGTTGTCGCTGATCTGTCCAAGCAGCTGGCGGCGGATCGGATCGGCGTCCTTCAGCAGCTCTTCCGACGCCGAATGATAGTCGATAGGACGCATCCAGATCGGGCTGTAGCCGAGGAACAGCTGCCTTCTCGTGAACGCGGAGTGGTTCGGCGAGCCTGCATGCCACAGGTTTTGGGCAAACACGAAGACGTCGCCCGGTTTGCCGCATACCTGAAGCTCGCCGTCAAGCTGCTGGCGCACATCCTTATGATTCGGATTATACGGCTGTTTGTGACTGCCCGGAATCACCTTCGTATTGCCGCGATCCGGCTCCGACATATCGCTCAAAATATAGCAAACCTTAATATAATAGGTTGCCGTCAAGCCGTTAATGACGGGAAACTGCGGATGCGGGCCGTCTTGATGCCAATCGATGAAGCTGTGCGTCGCCGTTTGGGCTTCGCTTGGATTCGGTTGTCTGATCGTGAGGTGCGAAATGTGAAGCTGAATGTTATGGCCAAGCAAATTAACGATTAACGGAAGAATGGCAGGCTGATCGATTAATGCTGCGATCTCGGCATGGCGTTCTACGCTGTTATAGATATTATGCGAAAGCGCTTCCGGTTCCGTCAAGACAATTTCGTCGATGGCGGCATTCAGCCGATTCACCTGTTCCTGAGACAAAATATCCGGGATAACCAAATACCCTTGTTCGTGAAATTGCTCCATTAATTTGGGTAATTCCAATTGGGCTGTTTTCATCCTTCATACCTCCTACTTGTATTTAATTTAATTATATATGTCCAACGATCATGTTATAATGTAAGAAAAATTACTTTTACTTGTAAATAATTTCACTTTGCGAAAAGGTGTTGTCACGCTATGGAGTTCAGCCGATTTCTGGAGCCCGATCTGCAATACCATGTCTACGTGAAGGATACGCCTCAATTTCAGAAAACGCATGATACGTATGATCACTGGGCGTTGTTTGTCGTCGAAGAAGGCGCCTTTGATTACAGAATGGGCAGCCAAAGCGGAAGGGCGGTTAAGGATGACCTCGTATTATGCCCGCCCGATCTAACCTTCTACCGGCAAACGAACGGTTTATCGTTCCATCTCATGGGGTTTCAATGGATCGCTTCCCCAGAAGCACCGCAGCATGCGGTGGATTTCCCAACTATCGGCAAGCTGCGGCTCATGAACAACAAACGATTCCTGTCCACCCTCTCCCAATTTCGCGAAGCCCAATACTTGCAAGCTGGAATTGGTCGTACGTACAAGAAACACTTACTTAAGGATCTTCTCTACTTGCTTCAGATCGAGCAATCCGAGCAGCTTGCGAAGTCATTGTTCAGCGAGGATCCGACGCTTGGACGAGCCCTGCATCTGCTTCAGCAGCAAGCCGAATTCGGCATTTCGCTAAAGTCAATTGCTGTGGAGCTTGGCCTCACCCAGGTGCAGCTGACAAGACTGTTCACACGCGAATTCCGTATAACGCCAGGCGCTTACGCGGCTAATCTTAGAATGGACAAGGTGAAGCAGCTCCTTGTACACTCTACGCTTACCCTTGCCCAAATCGCCGAGCATTGCGGATTTACCGACGAACATCATTTGAGCAAAAGCTTCAAAAAGCTGTGCGGCGTCAATCCTTCATCGTACCGAAAAACACATAACATATGAAAAAAACAAGCCGACCTGCATCGAATGAGGTCGGCTTTCGTTCTCGCTATTTAGCTCCCGTAACCGAGTGCTTTTAGCTGCTCCATGGCGCTGTCCACGAACGCTTTGTAGTTCATGGAAGTTTCCAGCGTCTTGATAAAGTCATCGTATTCGGTCAATGGACGCTTATCGTAAATAAACTTCGCGATCTCCTCTTCCATATACCGGTCCGCATCGGCTGGGTTATACCCCTCCGGATTGTCGATGAATCCGTTCAACGCTTCGATGCGAGGCTGATCGTTCGCGAATTCGATTGCAGCCGATTGCGCGGCGAACTTCGCCTGCAAATATTCCATTTCCGGTCTGCCGGTGAATTGGTACAGCCAGGAATGGCCGACCTCGCCCGCTTTGTCCGTCATCTTCGGCTTGCCGTCCTCCAGCGTGAAGTGAGTATCCTTCACCCCGAACTGCACGAGCAGCGAGCCCCCGTCCGGATTCGAAATATAGTTGAGCAGATCGAGCACCCGCTGAAGCTTCTCCGGATCCTTCTCGAGCGCTTTCGGTATGGCGTAACGGCCAGGCGCCGCGCCGATGTCCCATGAACCGTCGAATTGTCCGCCTGCACCTGACGGAGCGGCGATTTGCAGCCATTCCGCATTCGGATTAACGGTTTTGATCTGTTCCACGAACTGCTCCTTCGTCATGTTCGGCCAGTCGAGATAAACGATGCCCGCCTGCCCTTTGATCGCCTTCTCTTGATGTTGCAAGCCGCTATTCGCGAGCAGCTCGGGATCGACGGAGCCAGACGCGATCATTTCCTTAATAAAGGCCAAAGCATCCTTCATTGCCGGCTCATGCAGCGAATTGACGACTTTGCCGTCCTTCTCGTAGAAGTTGCCCGGCATGCCGACGCCGAATGCGCCGAAGACGGTCGAGAACGCGAACAGCTTGCTTCCCGTTAGTCCGAAGGTGTCCGGTTTGCCGTTTCCGTCCGGATCGTTTTTCGTGAACGCTTCCGCTACGGTGGCCAATTGCTCCACGGTCGTCGGCACTTCCAGCTTCAGCTTATCGAGCCAATCCTTGCGGATCCATAAGGTGTTATAAGGGATTTGAGGAGATTTGGAGATGCCGTATACTTTTCCGTCGACTGTCCCCTTCTTGACGCTATCCTCCCCGATGAACGCTACCGTTTGCTCCAACTTATCCATGTATGGCGTAAGATCGAGAAGCAGCCCTTGTTTGGAGAACTGTATGAGCTGCTGGCGATTGACCATGAACAGATCGGGAAAGTTGCCCGAGGACATCCGAACGTTCAATTGATTATTATAATCGTCTGCAGCTGGGTACACCGTCAGATTCAGGTCGATATTCAGCGCCTTATCCAGTGCTTGCTTAATCATGTCTTTATCCGGCGACGGCAGATTGTTCCCCGTCTCGATAATATCGAGCTTAACCGGCTTGCTGCTCGGCTGCTCCGTTTCCGCTCCTGGCTTGGCGGTAACGCCGCCCGAATTATTTCCCGGATTATCGCTGCCGTTCCCCCCCGAACAAGCCGTAAGCAAAGCTCCCGCTAATGAAACGGCTACTAGCAAAGTCCCTAATTTCTTCATGATTTTAACCCCTCTCTGAATGGTTTCATCGGTCAACCTTTTATAGAACCAAGCAGCATCCCTTTTGTAAAATGCTTCTGAAGAAACGGGTAGATCACGATGACCGGCAAGCTGGCAATCATGACGGATGCCATCTGCATCGTCTGCGTCGGCATCATATTTTCCGCGTTCTCCAGCGGCTGCTGACTTTGCATCAGAATTTCTCGGACGACGACCTGCAGCGGATACAGCGTGCGATCGGTCACATAAAAAATCGCTTGAAAAAACTCGTTCCAGTGACCAACCAAGTAAAACAATCCAACCGTCAGCAAGACGGGAACGGAAAGCGGCGTAACGATTTGCAGCAGGATGCGGAACTCCTTGGCTCCATCCATTCGGGCCGACTCGAACAGTTCCTCCGGCAGCCCTTCAAAAAAGCTTTTCATAATAAGAACGTTGAAGCTCCACACCGCATTTGGCAAAATCATCGCCCAGATGGAATCGAGCAGCCCCATCGACTTCACGACCAGATAGGTCGGAATAAGTCCACCGCTGAACAACAACGTGAATACGATCATGAGCAGAAAAAAGTTTCTTCCCGGCAAATTCCGGCGGCTAAGCGGATATGCCATCAGCCCCGTCAAGACGAGATTGACCGCCGTTCCGATGACCGTAATGAGGACGGTTATTTGGAATGCCTTCGGAATGTTGGACTCCGTCAGCAGCGTGCGGTAAGCGGAAAACGTAATTTCCTTCGGGAACAATATGAAACCGCCGTTGCGCAGCACTTCCCCGAAAGGCGTAATGGATACCGATACGACATACAGGATCGGCAGAATGGCGCCAAGTCCGCATAGTCCGAGAATAACATATATGATCGTGTTGAAAATTTTATCGTCGAGGCTCCTTACCATATGCCCTCACCCCATTTCTTCGCCACGCGGTTAGCGCCCAGTACGAGGATGAGCCCGATGACCGATTTGAACAATCCGACTGCCGATGCCAAACTGAAATTAAGCTGCTGCAGACCGGTTCGGTAAACCCATGTATCGATAATGTCCGCGACCGGGTACACCTGTATATTGTACAGGATGTAGATTTGGTCGAAGCCGGCGTCAAGCAGATGGCCAAGCTTCAGAACGAACAGAAGGACGATAATGCTTCTAATGCCCGGCAGCGTAATATGCCAGATCATGCGCAGCCGGCTCGCGCCGTCCACTTTCGCCGCTTCGTAGAGGGTTGGATCGATGCCTGCCATCGCGGCTAAGTAAATAATGGCACCCCAGCCGAGATTTTGCCATACCTCCGAACCAACCAGTATACTGCGGAAATATTCTGTCGAGGTCAGGAACGGAATCGAGGTTCCGCCCGCTTCCACGATCCAGCGGTTTATGAGGCCGCCGTTCTGGGAGAAGAGCGTCAGAAGAATGCCGAATATAATGACCCAAGACAAGAAGTGCGGCATGTAAGTCAGCGTCTGAACGATCGACTTCAGCCAGCGAACGCGGCATTCGTTCAGCAGCACGGCCAGCACGATCGGAGGAAGCGTCCCCCATACCAGCTTGTAGAGGCTGATCAACAGCGTATTGCTCAAGAGTTGGCTGAAATAAGGCGACTCGTAAAAGCTCTGAAAATGCTTATACCACGGATCAACCCACGAGCTGCCCGTTATGCCGTCCAGGATCGCAAAATCCTTGAAGGCGATAATGACGCCGTACATCGGGAAGTACCGAAATATAACGAAATAAATAATGCCGGGCAGAAGCATGACGTAAAAGGCTTTAAACCGCCATGCCAATCTTGCAATCATGAGCAGCTTGGTCCGCGGAGATGGCCGTATCCGAGGGGCTGGCGTTAGGCTATGATTGGCTTCCATCGTATCCCTCCTAGTGTGAATGCGCTTCCAATAAGGTAAGTATAAAGGGCGGAGCGTTTCCTCGATATGCACAAAAACGTAAAAAATGTACGCATTTCAGACGCCACTTTGGATCATTTAGAGGTGTGCTGCGCTTTGAATGGATTCAATACAATCAAAAGGCTAGGTGTTCAAGATTAACTGCGACTACCCAATAGTTGTACGATTTATCGTATAAACCAAGCTACGGATAGGCTAAATCAAGGCATTTGATCGAAAAATCGCACAAAATCATCGGCCGCGCGGATGGACTATTCACTTTTGTACGATATATCGTATAAGTTTTTCAAATCCCGTCTTGTTTGACTGGTCTTGGATGAAAAACCATATAAATGGACTAATTAGTAATCCGTTAATGGAATACAGACAACGATCAACAGATGAGACAAAAGGAGATGCCCGAATAGCCAAAGGCTATACGTGCATCTCCTTTTATGTTCCCAAATCCGCAATCGATTCTCATTTACCAAATGCCTAATTGCTCGTCGCTTTCCGTCAGGACGGGCATATCGACGCGCACGACGGTGCCTTTCCCCACCGCGCTTCCAATCCGCAAGCCGTACGTTTCACCGTGATGGATCCGAATCCGCTCATGCACGTTCCGCAAGCCGATACCCGTAAATCGGTACACCGAACGCTGCCCGCCGTCCTGATCCTCCAGTAACAGCCTGCTCCGCTTCACCCGCGCAATGCCTATCCCATTATCGCGAACATATAGCCTTAGAATTCCGTTCTCAAGCCCGCCTTTGACGACGATAAAACCGCCGTGATTCGGCGTTAATCCGTGAAACAACGCGTTTTCCACGAGCGGCTGCAGCGTAAGCTTAAGAATGCGGTACTGCAGAAGGTCAGGATTAATATCAATCCTAAACTGATATTGATCTCCATAGCGCACCTGCTGGATATGCATGTACATGCGCAGCCCTTCCAGCTCATCCGCAAGCGTTACGTATTCCGATTGCTTGTCAAAGCTGAAGCTTAACAGCTTAACCAGCGAACGGATCGTGTCGCGTACCTCGTCGATGCGCTGCTGCTTGGCCAAACTGCTAATGCAGGCAAGCGTGTTATACAGAAAATGGGGCGCAATCTGGCTTCGCAGCATCTTCAGCTCGTATTCCTTCTTCTGCTCCTCCGCCGACTTTGTCTTCTGGAGCAAACTTTGAATTCGCTCAAGCATGGCATTGTAGCTTTGCGTAAGCCTTCCGATTTCGTCCCTTCTCGTGACAGGCAGCTTCGCCACGACCTGAAGGTCGTTAAGTCGGTCCATCTTCTCGACGAACCGACGGATCGGATGCGTGAACGATCGGCTGAGCAGATACGCGCTGAGCAGCAGCATTATAATCCATACGATACTTGCAGTCCGATAGTTGTTGTTCAACTTCTGCAGGTCCTGATAGAAATAATCCTCTTCGATGAACGCCGCGAGCGTCCAGCCTAGACGGTTTTTGGTCGACTTCACGGCGACGAGCGGATTCAAGGAATCCCCTTCGATGCCGCTAACGCCTACTTTGAGACCTACGAGCTGCCCGCGAAAGCTTTCCTCGAGCTTCGGCGGATAGGAAGCCGTTTGGAAGGGAAGGAGCTTATCCCGGGAATCAAGCCGATTAATGACGCTCCCTTCCTTCGTGAACAAAATATAAGATTGATAAATCATAGGCGCAATGCGCTCCGTGAGCAAATCAAGATTAAGTTCGGCGACCACAACGCCCTTCACCTTATTGCCGGCATCGGCAATCGGCAATACGTATGCAAGCGTACGGCCCGACATCGGCGAATCGTAAGGCTCGCTCACGTTAATGGCCCCGTAGTTCATAAGCGCCAGCTCATAAAGCTGGCTCAGTCTAGGATTGCCGATGATGTCGTAAACGACCTGCGAGCTTGCGAACACTTGCCCATCGGCTCGAATCATGAACAGCGTTCTGGCAATCGAGTTGTTAATGCCCGCGAATTTGCGAAGCGTCTCGACCGCCGCCCCCTCATTCCCGCTCTCCAGCAAATCGGCGCGGGTCGAGAGCAGCAGCAGCATATTTTCCACATTGTCCAGGCTTGCATCGATATATTGGTTCGTCCGGCTGACGAGCAGCTCGGCATCGCGAATGACCTGATTCTGAAGCAAGCTCTCCGCCTCGTTAAGGTTGCGCCATGCAAGCACCTGAACGAGCAGCAGCGTCACGATGAACAAATAAATAAACTGCTTGGTAGCGAGACCAAGGCTGGCATACCAGTGAAACAGCTTCGTCATATCCACCCTTCCTCCGCGCCCGTTCTCTCTCCCCTGCTTCAGCCATTCCGTTTGTAGTCCGTCGGCGACACCCCGGTCCAATTCCGAAACGTAACGGTAAAATAGCGATAGCTCGGAATGCCGACCTCTTCCGCAACCTCGTACACTTTCTTGTTCGAATGCCTTAGAAGCTCGATCGCCTTCTCCATGCGGAGACGGGTAATATACTGATTGACCGTACTCCCCGTTTCCTCGCGAAACAGTTTGCTGATATGATGCGAGCTTAGACCTACCTGCTCCGCAATGACGGGCAGCGAGATCGGCTCTCCCAGATGGTCTTTGATCCATTGCACGGCCGAACGAATCTCATAGCGCGAACGCGATTTCCCAAGCTCGGCAGTCTCCATGTCCAGTACGAGGCTGGCGATCATCTCGGTCAACGTTCCTGCATCCATCAATTGACTAATTCGCGTTGCGTTCAGCTCGGCGCCATCTTGTTGCCTATGCCATTCAATCTGCCAATGGATGACCCGCTCCTTCAGTTGGCTTGGCTTCACGCGTTCTGCTATACACCAATCTCTGAATTCACTCTGTAAGCATTCCTTCAAGCTTTCGGCCGACCGTGACGCTTTTCTAAGCAGCTCACCCATTCCTTTCGCTTTGTTATCCGTCATTTCCGTCAGCGACCTTGATTGTACAGCGAACACGGTGCTCTCGTCCGGGCATCGATCGTAAAAGAGCGCATCTTTCCATTCACTGGAGACAGCCAGCGCTTCCGCAAGTCCTTCTTTGGATGTGACCGATTCGCTTACAAGAGCGTAAGCCGTTGCATTTCGTTCCAGCACCGTCGATTCCCGGTTTATCAGCTCTGCCAAATGCAGAACATCCGATTGCAACTCATCGACTACTGTTTCAGAACGATGCCCCCCTTCGATTACAATAAAATATTCCCGCTCCCGTACCGTAAGCCACGTCAGCCAGTTCGGATCTTTACTCTCACGCTCGGTCAGCCACTGCTGAACCGTCTCCTTCACTTGCAGATAGGCTAGTGGAGGAATGTCCAGTTGAAGCCGTACCAATCGAATCGAGCGATCTGCGCTAAGCGCCATTGGCTGCCAGTCGGAGCTGGACGGCACTTGCCCGTGAAGCAGCTTGCCGAATAAAGCGGCTTGCAGCTGCCTTTGCTCCCTTCTCGCATGCCCCTGCGCCATGCGCTCCTTGATGATCGCAGCTCTCACTTTGTCCATCGCCAGCTTAAGCTCTTCTTCTTCCATCGATACCTTCAAAATGTATTCAAGCGCTCCGAGACGGAGCGCTTCTTGTACATAATGGAAATCGCTGTGACAGGTCAACAAGATGATTTGAACGCTCGGGTGACGCTTCCGGAGCTCACGAATGAGAGCAATGCCATCCATAACCGGCATTGTAATATCCGTTATAACGACATCAGGCTCACAGTCGGCGCATAGCTGCAAGGCTTCCTGACCATTGCTCGCTTCGCCGATCCATTCGGCGCCGCACGCTTCCCAGGGAAAGATGCGAAGCTCTTGCCGCAGAGGAATTTCATCGTCGACGATCAATACGCCAAGCGGCTTCACGGCCATGATATCCTCTCCTTTCAAGTCTTAAATGCTTATGAAATGAAAGCGCTGTCAATTACTTTTCCCCATTATAGAGCATAGACTCTAATTTCGGCAACCTCCGCGCGCGGTCCTCCGTTCGTTTCATCGATCCATAATCGAATCGTTCGCGACGTTACGGAACGGCTCAGCTTATGCACTTTTTTGCGTTTATGGTTATGCTTCTCTTCAGCCACTGTGACCCATTCCTCGCCGATGAGCGCCTCTATCCGATAAGCTCGGACGAGCTCGGGAATCGCTTCGAAAGTTGTGCGATGATGGTGCAAATTGATTAAATCTTCATTAACGTCGTCATTAAACGTGACGTGAACCTCGGCGATCGACTGCTCTTCAGCCCACTCTAGCTGCAGCCATTCCGGCTTCCCTGAGGACATCGGCTCGGACATCCACGAATGCGGACCGGCGAACGGCCTAATATACCCGTCAGTCACCGCTGCGGCAGCGTATGCTTCCGTATTCGGCGTAACCTGCAGACATAGCGGACGGCGGTTCCAATTGCGCATGCTCCACTGTACGACCGGCTGATCCGGCTGACGATCCTCAAGAAGCGTGGAGACGATCGGTTTCGGTCCCTTCTCAAAGCACAGCACGCCGGTCATCGCATGATCCGATCCGTGGACCGCAATCGATTCGTTCGCCTTAATAATGAGAAATGCATTGCAAGCCGCATCGGGCTTCCAAGCCAGATCCAGCTTCACCCACTGCCCGTCGCCTTCGGATACGGTCACCGATGCGGAAGTCACCATTTGTTTCGGCACGTAGTTCTCCCCTTTGCCCGTATGCCACAGCTCCGCTTCAAGGGTAGCTGACTTCGCTGCATCGACCAGCAGCTCCACCGATTCAAGCGATGGATTCACGGGAAACAGAATCCCGAGATCTTTGTCCAGCGGGTGCTTATAAGACGAATCCTTTAGCGCAACTTGGGTCATCGTGCTGGAAGCCGTAATGCGGGCCGACTTGGCGAGATCGTAAGGATCGTCTGCCGCGATCCCGATAATCGACGCATCCTGCCGCAGCATCGTCTGCTGCAGGTCATTCATATGGTCACGGTGTAGCGCACGCGGCGATATCCCTTTCTGAACGCACAGCGCGGCGCCGCTTCCGGCTGCTTCGCCGATGACGGCGCAGGTCGCCATGACTCTCGTCGTTCCGAATGCGACGTGAGTTGCGCTGATGTCGCGGCCTGCGAACAGCAGATTGCTGACGTTGCTGGAGTACAGGCTCCGGAATGGAATATGGTAGATCCCATCCGAAAATAAATGCTTCGAACCGCTTTCCGTCGAATACATGCCTTGCGGCGGATGCAGATCGATCGACCAGCCTCCGAAGGCGATGCGGTCGGCGAACGGTTCCTGCTTGATAATATCGTTTTGGTTCAGCATATAGTCGCCAATGAAACGGCGGTACTCCCGTTTGCCTGGAATCGATCCCACCCATTCCAGCGTCATACGCTCTGCATCGAAATTGCCCGAGTTTTTGATGTAATCCCATATTCCATAGATGACTGACCAGAGCTCATCCCGAATTCGTTCATTTTGATGCACCGTATCCAGCTCGCCGCCCCATTCGATCCACCAATAATGACAGCCCGAATCGCCGCTGCGGATGACCCGCTTCATCGGGATCGTCGTTTGGGTAATATCCTTCGCGAAGCTCGGCGGAATGAACTTGACCGGCCGATCGGCCTCCTTCGTATAGAACAAGAGCGTGCTGCCAAGCGTAATATCGTCAGGCGTCTCCGGTGCCCAGTCCTCGTTGTACTCGTCTCTAGCCTCGCGGCCGATCCGGTATTTGGCGCCTGCCAAAAATCCCGCAAGCCCATCCCCTGTACAATCGATGTATATATCGCTCTCAAACCGGATTCTACGCTCGGAGCCCATCATCCAGCCCGTAACGGACTTGATGACGCGCTCCTCTTCCGCACCGTCCGCTTCCACCTCGTGCACATCGGTGTTAAGAAACAAGGTAATATTCGGCTCGGCGCGAACCGTCTCTAATACGACGAGATCCCATAAATAAGGATTGCCATCGGGATTGCGGAATTGATTTTCGACGAACATTTCGCCCATAATGCCCGTTTCTCTTGCGAAACGCTGCGTACCATGCGCCGTAGCGCCGCATACCCACACCCTAACCTCGCTGCTGGAATTGCCCCCAAGTACGGGTCTGTTGTTCACGAGCGACACGGTTTGTCCGAGGCGCGCGGCTGCAACGGCAGCGCATACGCCAGCCAAGCCTCCGCCAATAACGGTAATGTCAGATTTTACTGATTCAAGCTTCATTCGAATCCCCCCAAGTCAAGAATTACTTTCATCTTAACCCTAGGGGGTCGTTATTTAACATGCACTGCGCTATCATATAAGCATATACTTTATTTCACATAGGAGGCTGAGTGCAGGGATGATGACTTTTCGAAGCTCCGTCCTATCGCCAACGCTGCTGCATCATGTCTTTTGGAATCATAAAGAGAAGTTTCAATACAGCGTAGACACTTACGAACATTGGGTTCTATTTGCGGTGGAGGGTGGCAGCTTTCGTTATGGGATTGGAAACAGTGAGGGGATTGCGCAGATGGGCGACGTCATAATATGCCCGCCGGGCATCGATTTTCATCGCGAGGTTATCCATGCGGCGTCCTTTCATTTCATCGGATTTTCTTTAGATTCACTATCGGGAGGGCTTGGTAATGAAGGACAAGAGGATGAGCACAATGTCCGACTTCGTTTGGCGGCTTCCGCCTACAAGCCTGCCGTCACGCATAAGGAAAGGCTTGCCGATAATTTGAGGTATTTCAAGGGACAGGACGAAGCCGCCGCACAGATCGATCAGCGAATCTATTGGCAAAATCATGCGCTTAACGATATATGGCTGTTTTGTCTGCAATCAATAGCTGCCGGGTCGGTCAACGAAGATATGCAGCCTGCCGATCCTCTGATGGAACAAGCGCAGCTTTATATCCGGCATAACGCCTTTGAAGATATGAGCATGCTGGTGCTTGCGGACGAGCTGGGTATAAGTCCCGTTCAGCTCACCCGCCGTTTCACCAGAAGCGCGGGGATGACCCCTTCGCGTTATTTAAGTCATATTAGACTGGAGCAAGCGAAATCTTTGCTCGTCGATACTGAGCTCAATTTAGAAGAAATCGCTTTGGCATGCGGCTTCAACAATGGTTTTTACCTCAGCCGCGTGTTCACGAAGATGATGAAAATCAGCCCTTCCGCTTACCGTAAAACAAACCGGGTCTAAGCCCTATATACGGCAATCGGAAGCATGATCACGAATACGCTGCCTTCTCCGGAGCTTTCTCTAAGTGAAAGCTGCCCGCCCTGAGCTTGCGCTAGAAGCCTGCTGAACGTGAGGCCCAGTCCGAGGCCCCGTACGGTATGTTTCTTGTTCTCGCCGCGGAAGAACCGCTCGAAGATGAGATCCTGCTCCGGCTGCGGGATGCCTTGGCCGTTGTCGGCAACGACGATTTCGGCGAACCCATCCTCTCGCGCGCTTAGGGAGACACGAACGCTAAGCGAACGATCCGAATGACGGGATTGTACGATATTATTGAGCAAATTAACCATTATTTGTTGAATGCGCAGCGGATCGCCTATGATCCGAACAGGCTGACCTGGCAGCGACAATGAAGGCTCGGCAATTGTCACGTCTTGATGCAGAGTCCATTGGTAAATAATTTCGGGTATCAACACCGCAGCGTCGAGATCTTCGCGGTTCAAGTGTACAAGCCCAGCTTCCAAGGCGTTGTAATCAAGCAGATCGGCAACCATCCGTTCCAGTCTGCCTGTCTCTTCGAGAGCGATAGACAGAAATTCGTCGGCATCATCGCCCTGCACCACCTTTTCCTTCACGGCATGGACAAGCCCTTTCACCGAAGTAACGGGCGTCTTCAGCTCATGCGTCAAGCCGGCCAGCATGAAGTTGCGGGAATGCTCCAATTGCTTGAGCCGGCCAGCCATCTCCTTGAACGAAATTATCATTTCGTTCAGCTCTTGCTCCTTCGCGTTTGCCTCCAGCTGGACGTCGTAATGGCCTAAGCTGATCTCTCGGGCCGCCGACGCAACATTGCGTATCGGACGGACGAGCTTGCGCGATAGCAAATAGATCGTCAGCCAGCCGAGCGCTGTCAAGCTGACGAGCAGAAGACCGATTGCCCACTTCAGTTCGGGAATATGGGTTAACGATTGGGTCGGCTGGAGAAGCGTTACCTGACCAATCTTGCTTCCGTCATGTTCGATCGGGGCTATGATCGCTTTCATTCCTGGCTGCTTCGCCTTATCGAGCCTGTCGTTCAGCTTTGTCCTCAAATCCTCTTGCGTCAAAGGATCGTTCGAATAGAGCAGCCTGCCTTCCGTATCGGTCACGATAACGCACATGCCCGGCCCGAGCTTGAAGAAGCGCGACCTTTTGTCAATGTATGGTCCCAAGTTGTCCGGTACCTCAATCGTTCCTTCCGCCCCATTCAGCCGATCGGCAATTTCCTGCGCGAGCAGCTCAACCGTCTGCAGACGGCTGTCCAGCGTCTCTCGGTTCGTCCACCAGATTGCGGCGGCGGCAAGAAGCAGTAGTCCAACAAGCAGTATAATAAAATATCGCATGGTCCAGTAGGACAACAATGAAGCTTGTTTTACTTTTCGATCCATAATTGATACCCCGTTCCGCGCAACGTCCGAATCTCGCCTTGCTCGGACGGCCAATGGGACAACGACTGACGCAGCCGCTTGATCGACAGGTCAACCGCACGATCGCTTCCTTCATAGTCCGCGCCCCATACATATTCGATAAGTTGTTCTCTCGTATAGATCCGATTCGGATTTTCCGCTAGGAATAGCAGTACCGCCAAATCACGCGGCATAAACATGACTTCGGCGCCGTTCAAGGATACGGACTGTGCTAGAAAATCGATGCTTAAGCTCCCGAAGCGCCTCTGTCTGCTCCCGTCCGTCCAATGCGCCGGCCTTCGCAGCACCGCTTGGACCCGGGCAACGACCTCCTCCGGAATGAAAGGCTTCGGCATATAATCATCGGCACCGCCGTTCAGACCGTTTAACCTGTCGTCTATGCCGCCTCGCGCCGTCAACATAATTACCGGACAACTGCTCGTCTCGCGGACTTTGCGAAGCACTTCAAAGCCATCCATATGCGGCAGCATGACATCAAGCAATATGAGCGCGGGAGCTTCCACTGCGAATAAGTCCAAAGCCTGTCGCCCATCCGCGGCCAATGCAACGGCAAAGCCGGCTTTGCGCAAATAAACGGTCAGCACGCGGGCAATGGCCGGTTCATCTTCGACAACCATAATCGTTTGCACACCATACGCCCCTCTCATGATCGTTGCCCTCTATTGTAGCAACAGTCGGGTCATGCGGCAATGCCGTCGAAACAATGAAATTCCCCGTTCATGCTCCGACATCTTCCCGACTTATTCGTCCGTTACAATGAACTTAAATAGAGGGCATCAGTCCATAAATGGAGGGAAATCATGAAGAAAAAAGGAATCATCTGGACAAGCGTCATCGCGGCGGTCATTGTCATCGGCGTGGGAGGATACGCGCTAATGAACGACTATCTCGGCAACAATGTAGAGATCGAATCGGTCATGACTCCATCCGCGGAAAACAATGCAAATGCTTCTGAGGAGACGGGCTCTGGCGAAGGCGTTACGGCCGGTGCCGCCGTATCGGTGGACGAGCTTAACGGAGAATGGAGCATTGCTAGTGGCTCAAAAGTATATTGGTCAGTCACGACATCGAAGGAAACGGTCAATTTCGTTAATGAATCGGTAAGCGGCTCATGGACCGTAGACTTGAACGACACGTCGAAAATGGCAGGTAAGGGCGTCCTCGATATGACGGCTCTTGATTCCGGCAACAGCCAGCGTGACGGTCATGTCAAGGATCGCGACGACCTGCTCGCCGTTAGCCAGTACCCGGAAGCGACATTCACGGCAACGGCTATCACGCCTCAAGCAGCCGAGTTCACGGAAGGCACAGCCGTTCCGCTAACTATCGAAGGAACTTTAACGGTTAAGGGTGTCGAGAAAGCAGTTACTTTTGATTCCAACGCCATGTATCAGAACGGTCAGCTTCTACTGTCCGGCACTACGAAAGTCACGTTCGCTGATTTCGGAATGGCCAGCCCGCACACTGTCGTATTAGAAACGGAAAACGATCTATCTGTTCAGCTTGAACTAATATTGGCCCAAGCATAATTTAACCGAATAGAAATAGAAGCCTTTAGTGTCGCTCCAGCAGCGGTACCAAAGGCTTCTTATTCACGTATAGAATACTAATTGCACTCTAATGTCCAGCTACATACTCTTCTAGTTCCGTTGCCGGATCGAACTTTTCCTTGCTCATAGCTAGTGCTGCAAGAAGCGCGATGACCGCCGGGATAATAGCCCATGCGAACGTTTGAACGAGTGACGAGGACAACGCCTCCGTGATCTGATCGAGAACTTGGGTCGGAATATGCTCCCGTGTCGCCGGAGTAAGAATTTGACTCGGATCCCCTAGATCGATGCCGTCCGGCACTTCACCGCCGCTGCTGAACTTGGCAGCCAGCTTATTCGTAAAGATATGACTCTGGATAATGCCGAATACTGTAATGCCCAGCGTCATTCCAAGCTCCCTCGTAAAGTTCAGCGTAGAGCTCGCAGAACCGCGCTGTCTTGCCGTGAAGCCATGAATCGCCGCGTTGCTCAGCACGGAGAATGATGCGCCAATGCCGAGACCGATCAAGATCATGAAGATCGTAAGGATGAAACGCGACGAATCTGGCGTAAGAGTCGTCAGAAGTGCGATGCCTATGACAAGCAGCGTTAATGTCGCGATCATGATGGAGCGATACTTAAACTTCGTAAGCAACGAACCGCCTCCAGCGGCAGTAACGACCGAGCCTAACATCATAGGGAGCAAAATAAGCCCCGAATTCGTTGCCGATCCGCCGATAACGCCTTGAATGAAGATCGGAATATAGACCGAAGCGGTAATAAAAGCTGCGCCGCTGAACAAAGCCATCATATTGCTTGTCGAATAGAGACGGTTCTTGAACATGCCGAACGTAATAATCGGTTCTTGCGCACTGCGTTCGATGAAGACGAAACCAACGATAAGGACAGCAAAAGCCAAAAACAATCCGATGATCATGCCGGAGTCCCAAGCGTATTCCTTGCCTCCAAGCTCAAGCGCGAACATGAGGCAGACGATCGCGGCTACAAGCGTAAATGCGCCCATATAGTCGATTTTTTGCTTAGAATGCTCGACAGATTCCTTGTAGAACAACGTAATCAGGCCGAACGAAATAAGGCCGAGCGGCAAGTTAATGTAGAAAATCCACGACCAATTGATGTAGTCCGTAATATAAGCGCCTAACAGCGGTCCGAAAAGGCTGGATAAACCGAATACGGCGCCGAACAACCCACCCATCTTGCCGCGCTTATCTGCTGGCACGACATCGAACATGATCGTGAACGCGATCGGCAATACAGCGCCGCCGCCGATCCCTTGAATCGCGCGATAAATGCTAAGCTGCACGATAGTCTCCGCAGTGCCGCATAACGCAGAGCCTATCATGAACACGATGATACCGAATATGAAGAAACGCTTGCGGCCGTACATATCCGATAATTTGCCGAAGATTGGCATGCCGGCCATCTCCGCTACCATATAAGCGGAAGTTACCCACATCAATTTGTCAAAACCGCCTAGTTCTCCAACGATCGTTCCCATAGCCGTTGCCACGATCGTATTGTCCATCGATCCCATGAGGACGGCCAGCAGCAGACCCGCAATGATGATCCCCATATTGTTTCTTTTAACCACGTTGCTTACTCCCTCCACGCACTCTTGCGTCTTATCTCTACCTTACATGCCTTCTGCCAGCATTTGCTTCAAAAACCGTCCCGTATAAGAAGCACTCACTTCAGCCACTTGCTCAGGCGTGCCTTCGGCTACAAGCATGCCGCCTGCTGAGCCGCCTTCCGGGCCAATATCGATCACCCAGTCAGTTTCCCGAATCAGCTCCAAGCTATGCTCAACGACGACAACGGTATTGCCCGAATCGACGAGCTTGCTGAGCAGCACATGCAGCCGCTTGATGTCCGAAGGATGGAGACCGGTTGTCGGCTCGTCCAGCAAATACAGCGTATGATCTTTCGAGGGTTTGCTCAGCTCCTTCGCTAACCTGATTCGTTGACCTTCACCGCCGGATAATGTTTTGACCGACTGACCCCATATCAAATAACCGAGCCCCACCTCGCAAAGCATAGCGATAAGCGCTGCAATCTTCGTCTCCGAGCTTAAGATGGGCAGACTTTCCTGTATGGACATATTGAGCAAATCGGAGATCGAATACCCTGCATATTGGACTTCCAGCACATCGTCTGTAAATCTTCTGCCTTTGCAGTCATGGCACTTCACCTCTAGATCGGGCATGAAGTTCATGTCTACCGTCAACACGCCTAAGCCTTGGCATGTCTCGCAGCGCCCTCCCGGCGTATTGAACGAGAAGTGCTTCGAAGTGAGCTTCCGCTTCTTAGCCTCCGGCAAAGCCGCGAACAGCTGACGCAAATGCGTGAATACATCGGTATACGTTGCGACATTCGAACGCTGCATTCTTCCCATTGGCGTCTGATCGAAAATGATTGTATTCCCCGTCTGTTCTTCTGCGAGAATATCGAATACGAGCGTTGACTTCCCGGAACCCGATACCCCCGTTACGGACACCAGTTGCCCCAGCGGGAAACGGACTTCCGGGATGTTCACATTGCGAAGCTTCGCATTCTTAATCGTAATCTGCTTGCCATTGCCTTTCCTGCGCAAGCGATCAGAAGCGGAAGTAGCAGCGGCTGCCCTCTGCTTCTCTTCCCTCAAATAAGCGCCCGTGACCGAAGACTCGCTTGTCAATAAGTCTTCCAAGCTACCCTCGCCTACAACGGTGCCGCCGTACAGGCCAGCCCCCGGTCCGATATCGATGATATGATCGGCCGCTCGCATCATTTCGACGTCATGCTCAATCACGAGCACCGTATTGCCTAGATCGCGAAGCTCTTGCAGTACTCGAATAAGGCCGACCGTATCGCGGGGATGAAGCCCCGTCGTCGGCTCATCGAGAATATACAGCACTCCGGTCAGACCCGACCCAAGCAGCGAGGCGAGCCGTAGACGCTGTGCTTCACCGCCGGACAACGTTACCGTCTGACGGTTCAGCGAGAGGTAACCAAGACCGACATCCATAATCCGTTTTAGCCGGATTGGCATGTCGTGAAGAATCGGTTCGAGCAGATGCAGCCCCTCTGACGGGATCGTATGCTGCAGCGCATTCGTCCATGCGTATACTTCGCCAAGCGACCAGTCCGATACATCCGTAATCGATGCGTCTGCCACGCGAACTTGACGCACCTCTTGTTTCAATCGTGCGCCGAGGCAAGCCGGACATTGCTGTTCATGGAAGAAGCCGCCTTCCTTTTCCTGCGTGCCCGCGTCCGCTTCTTTCTCCTTATAGCGCCGCCATAGACCAGGGATGACGCCTTCGAACTTCGTACCCTGGACAGGCTTCACATTCGGATAATGGCGTTTGAATGCTTCGCTTTCCACGCCGTAATAGAGCAAATCCCGCTGCACCTCACCATAGTGCTTCAATCGCTGATCGGGATCGAGCTCGAAACCATAATGTTTAGCAGCCGCTGCAAGTATGCGAATCTGAATATCGCGATGAACGCCGTTCAGCGAGGCAACGCCTCCTTCGCGCAAGCTTAGCTCTGGGCTAAAGACCGCCGCTTCATTGATACTGGCCACATGACCAAGACCGCCGCATGACTCGCAAGCGCCTTCCGGTTTATTGAAGGAGAAGTGCGACATGCCTAACTTCTCAAGCTGCGCTCCGCAATGCGGGCAGCCTGTCGTCTGACGCTCCATCCAATCGTCTTCCTCCGTGATGGCTCCTTGCGGCTCGAATGAGGGCGCAATTAGTTCATTGCAATGTGGACATATCCTCTCGCCTAGTCTAGCGAAAATAAAGCGGACGAACGTATAAATATCCGTCACCGTCCCGACCGTCGAACGCGGATTGCGATTGGTCACATGCTGTCCAACGCTTATAGAGGGCGACAAACCTTCGATCGCATCCACCTTCGGCTTGCTGATGGAATCGGACGTCATCCCCATAGAATCCAAGTACAGCCTTTGACATTCCCGTTGGAGCGTATCCATCGCTAACGTTGACTTGCCCGAACCTGACGGCCCGGTAACAACGACAAGCTTGTACTTTGGAATCGATACATTTATATTTTTTAAGTTATTTTCCCGCGCACCTTTGATCATGATCATTTCTTTCATCAAAAATGAAGCCTCCCTCGCTTTATTTTGCACTTAAAGATCGTTTAGTATAGAATGTATTTAATTGTTCGGTTCATCAAATATCTCTACTACCTAATATCTCGTTTATCAAGATATTTATATCTTAAGAGGAGGTTTGTTCTTTTGTCAAGCCAACAACCTACGCCAACAACTCATCTGCAGGAGCAGCTCGCTCAGCGCATGCGGGGACTCGGAAGTCGTACCGTCTTGTATCAACAAAACGTTGCTGCAGCGCTCAAGGTATACAATAGCGATTTTCTGTCCGTCGATATTTTGCGCGAAAGAGGTCCCATTACGGCAGGCGAGCTTTCCAAGTTAACCGGCCTATCCACCGGCAGCGTTACCGCGCTAATCGACAGGCTCGAGAAGAACGGCTTTGTCCGCAGGCAGAATGACCCCAATGATCGTCGCAAAGTCATAATCGTTCCGATATACGAAGAGAAGGAAGACGTCAGCCATATTTACATGCCGCTTAACGATGCCATGATGGAGCTGGCCTCCACTTATTCAGACGAAGAACTCACACTCATCACGCAGTTTCTAGACAAAGCAAGTAACGTTATAGAGGAGCAAATGACTGCGCTCAGCTCCATCGCACGCAGCAAATCAACGTCTTAACCCCGTCGTTCTATCTACGGCTACCAAAAACAGCCCTGCATCTCCATTAAGGAGAGCAGAGCTGTTTAGTATAATCACATACTAATGCGCGAGCGCAAGTGCGGAAGATTGGATAAATCGAACGTAATTGGCCGCTTCCTGCTTGAGCCGATCATCCGTTATCTCCATTGCACCGTAGATTTCGAACGACGGCAAATAGGTGCCTCCGCATCTCTTGATCGTCCGCTCGATCGGCCGGAACAGCTCGCTAAGCGTATATTCATTGTCGCCGCCGGATCGGTATGAATTCCATGTGCCTCCGGCAGTTGTCGCGATCGCGAACTCTTTGCCGTGGAGATGATTTCCGCCAGGACCGTATGCCCATCCGTACGTTAACACGTCGTCGAACCATTTTTTCAAGAGCGGCGGGCTGCTATACCAATATAGGGGGAACTGCAGCACAATACGGTCATGCGCAAGCAGCAGTTGATGCTCTTTCTCCGCGTCGATGTCCCAGCCCGGATATTCCGCGCTTAGATCGCGATACGTAACGTTCGTCTCCTCCATGGCAGCAACTGCCAGCGCCCGGTTAACCCGAGATTCGCCAATATGGGGATGCACGGCAATAATCATTATGTTCATAACAACCATCCTTTGTTCGATAATTGCAGAATCGCGATCTACACCCCCATTATGGACTCGATGCAAAGTTTAGGAAAGTACGCAGTTTTTACGTACTTGGTACGGTTAACCATACTTAGTACGCTGGAAAATCGTACTCCACAATAACGGGATTCATCTGTTAAAATGCAAGTATCAGTCTTAGCACCAGACAGTCGGGAGTGGATCGTAATGGGACTAACGAACGGAATCATCGCTACGCTGCAAGTCATCGGGGGCAAGTGGAAGCCGCTTATCTTATTCCTATTGCTGAATGAAGGAACGCTTCGATTCGGAGAACTGCGGCGTTTGCTGCCGAATATTACGCAAGGCATGCTGACGAGCCAGCTTCGCGAAATGGAACGCGACGGTCTTGTCGTTCGCCGGGTATATCAGGAAATTCCGCCGAAGGTCGAATATGAACTGTCCGAGCATGGCCGTTCGCTTCATCAGGTGCTGGCCGATATGTGCGGTTGGGGCTTTACCCATATCGATTATATGAAAGAGACGAATAACCAAAGCGATGATGAGGCTGCTCTCTCGCCAATCAACAGCGCCAACAAATAGTTTCGTAGTTTAGTTGCCAGTCTATCGTTTTTGTGATAAAACGAACTTATCTTTCTTATATTTGGAAGAAAAGGAGCTGCGTATACGACAATGGAGAAAGCTCTACTTGGCCGGACAGGACTGCCGGTAACGAAACTTAGCTACGGCGCTATGGAAATTCGAGGTCCACGCGTATGGAGCGGAAGGCCTTTCGAGGATACTGACGCGGAGCGCATCTTGAATGCCGTACTGGACTTAGGCATCAACTTCATCGATACCTCTTACGACTATGGTAGAAGCGAGGAATTAATCGGCCGTTTCATCAGCCATCGCCGTGATGAATACATTCTCGCCACGAAATGCGGCTGCTGCGTCACCGATCGCGGCGACCATGACGAAACCTCTCATATTTGGACGCGCGACAACCTGCTGCATAATATAGACACGAGTTTGACAAGAATGAAAACGGATTATATTGACCTCCTCCAACTGCATGGCCCAACACCGCAGCAGGCCGAGGAAGGCCAACTGGTCGATGTTCTGAAGGAAATTCAAGCAAGCGGCAAGGTTCGTTATATCGGCGTGTCCTCCTATCTCCCCAACCTGCCCCCGTTTGTCGAATGGGACGCATTCGATACGTTCCAGCTTCCCTACTCAGCCTTGGAAAGAGAGCATGAAGATTGGGTAACGAAAGCTGCCGGCACCGGAGCTGGAATCATCGTCCGAGGCGGCGTTGGCCAAGTCGAGCCGGGAGTCGGGCGCGGATCGACAGACCGTTGGAGCGCATGGGAGGAGGCAAAGCTTGACGAACTGCTTGAGCATGGCGAACAGCGAACGGGCTTCTTGCTTCGTTTCACCTTGTCTCATCCGTCCATGACGACGACGATCGTCGGAACGAAGAATCCTAATCATTTGGCGGAAAATATTCGCTATGCCGAGATGGGGCCATTGCCTGACGATGTGTATGAGGAAGCGAAGAAGCGTCTTGATGCGATCGGACGCAAAGCATTAACCATCGCGTAAGCAACAACCCAAATAGCTCATTCCTAGGCCAACATGGGCCATGTGGAATGAGCTTTTTTAATAGGCAATCCCTATTAATCCAACGCTACACTAAGCGTCCAATGGTTCGTCGAATATCCTTGTACTTGCTTTACTTTGCCGATTCGATGCGCATAATCAACGCTGTCCATATAGCCGGAAGCAGGCTCGATGGCGAACGTGTAATCGTCGAAGCCGCCGTAGTTGGCCCATATGGCCAAATAAGGATTTTCCTCCGTAGAGAAGCGGAATGTAATGCGATCGCCTGTGACTGGATCCGCCAAGCTTGCGTATCCGTCCTGCAAAGCATCCGTGAAATAATATTTCTCCGCCGCCAAGGTTGAGCCGTCCTCCATAACGGACAGGTTAACTTCAGCTCCGTTATTTGTCGAAGCTATAGGAAAGCTCGTCACGTCCAGTTGTTTACCGATTCTATCAAGATGAGAGTATGAGATCTGAATATTGCCGCTGGATGGCTCGGTATCTAGCTTCATGCCGGGACTAACGGCTAATAGTGGATGGGCTGCCCACAAATAAGAGAACACATGCGGCGTAGTATTATCTAGCCGGTAATCGATCTTCAGCTCATTGCCATCAAGCGCGATTGTCTTCGTCAGCCGATAGGGCACTTGAACGCCCTCGACAGACAGAATTAGCCGATCGCCATCAAATTCTAGGTTCCATGGCATACACCATACTTCGCCGTGATCTGGAAATTGCTTCTCCGTCCAAGGCTCGTTAGGACAGGGACAAGCTAGTATAGTCGGGAACATCTCGTCCCATCCCCCCCGATCCCCTTCGCCCCAGGACATGCCATAACGAAGCTCCTCCCAGGGACGATCCGTATGATGAATCCAATCCTTGCCGGAGC
The DNA here is from genome assembly GCF_052115185.1 of Paenibacillus sp. 2TAB19. NCBI lineage: Bacteria > Bacillati > Bacillota > Bacilli > Caryophanales > Paenibacillaceae > Paenibacillus > Paenibacillus sp. 2TAB19. Next base: position 72,609 of record NZ_JBFRGE010000018.1, read on the forward strand.
GCTTATCCTCGAGTGAGATGATTTTGCCTCCCCGTTCCGGAACGATACGAACGATTATCCGTTCGTTGTCACCGATTAAGCACGTATAGCCTTGTTCTATGTATTCGCTCCATGTAGTGGTCATAGTGATTCCTCGCCTCTTGTTTTTTGAAATAATAAACATAAACTATAAATAGAACAATTTATTGCGGCACAGGAGAGATATCCGAGTGAGAACCGATCTGCGCATGGCGCCATTGTACTTTTCATATGAACGCAAAAGCAGCTACGAAGAACAATACCAAGGCGTATTTCATGCCCATCTAGAAGTCGAAATTTTGATGATCCATGAAGGCCAGGGCTCGATTATCGTCAATCAGCGGAATTACGAGATTAAGCCCGGCATGATCTGCGTATTCCAGCCCTTCCAATTGCATCATGTGCAAACGGTAATTGGAGAAAATACGCCCTTCGTACGCTCCGTCATTCAATTCGAGCCGTCGCGATATGAAGCCTTCTTTGAGAATTGGCCTGCTCTACATGCTTTCTTAAAGCAATTTCACAAAGGAAAGCCGCCCACTCCCGGGTATTACGAACCTAAGGAGATGGAGCGGCTATCGCATATTTTGCTAAGTCTGCAAGAATCGATAAAGAGCTTGTCCAAGGATCAATATCTCGAGGAGTTCTCTCTTTTCCTGATCGCTTTTTTCCGTACCTTCAGAACTCTGTACGAGAGCCGGCGCTTGGATTCGCAGGCGGAGCCGCAAACCCGTCAACCGCACCAAGCCGAGAAGATCATGGAGTGGCTGGAGAAGATGAGCACGGATTTGCACCTATCTCCGCATCACTTGTCTCATTTATTCAAGGATTGCACGGGCAGCACGATAATCCATTGGAGAGCGAAGTCGACGCCGTTACTTTCCAAGGGACGGACACTCTGGCTTTGGCTCCTTGGAATATCAACTGCTGTTCTTCGCCATGGTGGACGACGGAGCTCGTAATTTGCCCCAAAGCCCCGTTATCGAACTTGAGCATACCGATTGACAGATCCTCTACTTCGGCATTGTCATGGGATACGTTGCTCATGAAAGCTTGCACTTGATTCGGCCTGCCGTTCATCCAAAGCATCGCGTCGATATGATGTACGGCATGGTTTAGCGTCGGCCCTCCGCCCTCTTTCTCCCAAGTGCCTCTCCACCACAAATCATAATAGCAATGACCGCGCCACCAGAAAGAGTCTACTTGAACATGCACGATTTCGCCCATCAGCTTGCTGTCGAGAACCGATTTTAATTTCATCATCGGCGTTCTGAAACGGTTTTGCGCAACGACGGACAATATTTTCCCGGTTCTGCGGGCAGCATCATTCATTACATCGCATTCCTCCAAGGAGGAGGCCATCGGTTTTTCTACGAGCACGTGCTTATTCGCTTCCATATAATCGACCGCCAGAGAAGCATGCGTGTAAGGAGGCGTACAGATGGATACGAGATCAATATCTTCCGCCAGCAAATCCTGATAGTTTTTATAGCCTTTGGCCTCAAGCCCGAACTTCTCGATTTGGGCCCATGCTTTGTCTTCATATTAACCTCCAATGGATTTGATGCTTATATCGTAACAAGGACACCGCCCGAATTGTGACTTCATATTGCGTAAAAATACCGCTACTTTGCGGAGGAATGCAGACAATCCCGTGAGCTGCATCGGCTGCTCCGGGACTGTCTATTAGCTATTGAATGGTTTTCAAGTATTCCTGCGCCTGCTTCTCGACTTCCGCTTTCACTTTATCGATGCCGGCTGCATTCAGCTTCTCGGTCAGTTGCACGTAAGCCTCATCGACATTTTTCACCGCGCCGATGAAGAGCGGACTGCCGTATTGCGTCGATACGTTGGCGATATTCGCGATCTGTGCCTTCACGTTCTCGCTATTGAAGGTAAAGCCTGCATACAGCAGCGGCTTCAGCTTCTCGCCGACCGTATTTCGGTGATCGATATATGATTGCGGCCAGTTAGCCATCGGCTTGATCAGATCTTTGTTGACGAACCAGAAGCCGCTGGAATCGGCAGGGAACGTATTGTTCTCAGACGTAACGCCTTCAGGCAAAGCAATTTTGTCGTCTTCCGTAATGACATAGTTTTTGCCCTCGATGCCGAAGGTAGTCAAGTATACATACTCCGGATCATGCATGATCAAATCCATCGCCTGAAGGGCGCGTTCCGGATTGTCGGAGTTGGCAGCTACCGCTAGACCATTGTTGAGCCATGTGTTCTGCGGCGCATGTCCTTGCGGAGACACCGCTGTAATGATATCAACTTCGATGCCTTTAGCCGCGCACGTTTCGGTTACGCTTGCTACGTCAAGCGAGTTGCCGAACGCAACGCCGGACAGGCCTTCGCAGAAGTTGTCTTTGGAGCGCGTCTTGTTTGCATACGGATTTTTGTTCACGTAACCTTTGTCGTACCAATCCTTCATGATGTTCGCTGCGAACTTGCCCGCGCTCAAGAATGGCTCCTCGACCGTTGTAAATACGGCACCTGACGTATCTTCATAATCATAAGCGATGCCTTGTGCCATCGGATTGCCCGAATCAAGCGGCTGCGTATACGCCATCTTCTCGTTCGTCAAGTACAGGAACGGCGTTGGCAGATCGAATTGGCTGTCCAAGTTAAGCGGAATCATATCCGGTTCGTTTTTCTTGATCGCTTCCAAATAAGGTCCAAGTTCGGAAAGCTTCGTCACCTCGGCTATGCCGTATTTCTCGCGCAAGTCGCGGCGGATCAGCGCGACCGACGCTTTGCGGTCAGGGGTGGCGGTAGGAACCATATACGGAATGCCGTTGATTTCCGCCGCCTTCAGCGCAAGCGGGTCCAGCTTCGCCATATGCTGAGGCATATATTTGTTAAGCAGCTCCGTATTAAGCTCCATATAAGCGCCTTTCATTGCTTCCTGTACATAGAAGTTCCAATCGGCTGCAAAAATAATGTCCACGTCTTCGCCCGAAGCGAGCACGAGCGGATACTTCGACTGCACCTCGCCCCATCCGATATAATTAACATCAAGCGTCGCGTTAATATCTTCTTTCATCTTCTTGTTCAGCTCCGTCAGCACTTCAGGCATCCCTTTCGGAGCATCGCCGAGCAGGTACATGCTAAGCTTAACTTCCTTCGAATTGTCGATGCCGCTTGCTGCTTCATTGCCTCCCGCATTGTCGCTCGTCGCTGGAGCGTTATTGCCATTGTTGCCGGAGCAAGCCGACAGCAAGAGCGCAACCATCATCAGCGTCAATATTCCTAAATTCAGCTTTTTCTTCACTTTCTTATTTCCCCCTTGAAAGTTGTTTGGCAAGCTATATCAATCCGCGTAACGGATTCATACCGAACGAAACTGGTCTCTCACGTTGCCGATGGTTTAGCCCTTCACGGCACCGATCGTTACGCCTTTGACGAAATACTTCTGCACGAACGGGAATACGAGCAGAATCGGGCCTGTTGCGATAACCGTCATGGCCAGCTTGAACGTTTCCTTCGGCTGGTCGACCGCCCCGGCATATTGCGCCATCTGAGAGGACATGTTCACCGAGGACAGCATTTTGTATAGCATGTATTGCAATGGAATAAGTTGATCCTTGTCCACAAACATCATGGCCGTCCACCAATCGTTCCAATACGCCAGTGCCGTGAACAGCCCAATGGAGGCAAGCGCCGGCTTCGACAGCGGAAGCACCATCTGGAAGAAGATCCTGTACTCTCCCGCTCCGTCGATCTTAGCTGACTCGATTAGCGGTTCCGGTATCGATCCGCGAATAAAGCTGCGTAGAATAAGGACGAACATCACATTGAACATCGGAAGAAGGATCAAAACGCCCATTGTGTTCTTTAGCTCCAAATACTTCGTTACGAGAATGTAGAACGGAGCAAGTCCCCCGTTGAACAGCGTCGTGAAGAACAGGAAGAAGGCCAGCGCATTGCGATACTTTACTTCTTTGCGATACAGCACGTAAGCTGCCATCGTGGAGAACAGGAGGCCAATTGCCGTTCCGATGACTGTAATCATGATCGAAACACGGTAAGCGGAGAGTACCTCCGCAGGATACCGGAAGATGAAGGCGTACGCATCCAGCGAGAAGTCACGCGGCCAGAACCAAAAGCCTTCTTTCAGAACCGTACTCTCGGCGGAGAACGAACCCGCTATGAGAACGACGAAAGGAATAAAGGTTATTAATGAAATGACGCCGATAACGATGTAAGCAATCGAGGAAAACACCGGCGAAGAATTGAGCTTATTCGTTTCCATTTTTATCACCCGCTTGTCTAGGATAGCTTTGCTTAGAATAACGCTTGGTCTTTGTCATACCGTCTGACGAGATAGTTCGCCGTTAATATAATGATCAGCGTAAGAACCGACTGATAGAAGCCGACGGATGAGGCCATGCCGAAATCCTGCGTATTCACTAGCGAGCGGAAGACAAGCGTATCGATAATATCCGTTGCGTCCATCAGCGAGCCGTTGTTCCCGATCAACTGGTAGAACATATCGAATTCGCCCCGCATAATGCGGCCAAGCCCTAGCAGGATCAGAATAATCATCGTTGGCTTGAGCAGCGGAATCGTAATTCTCGTTATTTTCTGCCATCGCGAAGCGCCGTCGATCGTAGCTGCCTCGTATACTTCTTGATCGATACCTACAATTGCCGCCAAATAAAGAATACTGCCGTAGCCTACCCACTTCCATACATACAGTAAGGGCAGCAGGATGAACCAATACCAGGACGTCGAGTAAATATCGATGGCATCCAGGCCGAACTTCCTGAACAAAACGTTAACAATGCCGTATTCGTAGTTCAGAAAGTTGTATACGAATGCCGATACGGTTACCCAGGAGATGAAATAAGGAAGGAACAACATCGTTTGCGATATTTTCTTAAATAACTTCTTTGCAACTTCAGAGAGCAATATAGCCGTTACGATTGAAAACAACGTGTACAGCCCGAGAAAAGCAACGTTGTACAAAATCGTGTTGCGGGTAACGATCCACGCTTTGCCCGAAACAAAGAAGTACTCAAAGTTCTCAAAACCGTTCCAGGGGCTTCCGAATATGCCCTCGCGGTAGTTAAAATCTTTGAAAGCCATCACAATGCCCGCCATAGGCGCGTAAGCGAATATCAAAAAATAAACCGCTATCGGAATGAACATCGTGTATAGCGGCCAATGCCTTCGGAATTCTCCAAAAACTTGTTTCATGCAATCACCATCCGTAAGTTTCTATCAGCTATGGCTTAAGTTTACCGCCCTGCGAATGTGAAACCTACGGGACAAAGTTACGATCATCTTCGAAAATCTGCGCTGCTACAAGCTGGTCTTCGCAAGCGGCAATCTGATCGTGACGGTCGTCCCCTCTCCGATTGTGCTGGCGAAGCTAAGCCCGCAGTCGCTTCCGAACAACAAGGCGATACGCTCCTGAATATTGCGCACGCCGAAGCCGCCGGTATGCTTGCTGCTCTTGCCCGCAAGAGCTCCTGCCATTCGCGTCTCGTCCATTCCGATGCCATCATCACGGATATGCAGCTGTAAAAATCCGTCCTTGGCTTCCGCTTGAATCTTAATGATCCCGTTCTCCGAATCTTTCTCGCGAATGCCGTGAAGAATTGAGTTCTCCACGAGCGGCTGAAGGATGATCTTTGGCACTTCGCATTCCTTAAGCGACTCAGGCAAATCCACAATTAACTGAATGCCTCCGCCGAAACGCATATTTTGGATGTGAACGTAAGCCTCGACATGCTTCATTTCATTGCCGAGCGTAATCTTTTCACGTCCGTTGGAGAGGCTCAGCTTATAGAACACCGCCAGCTCCTCGACGACGCTGGAAATATCCTTTTCTTCGCTTTCGATCGCCATAATATTGATCAAATCCAGCGTGTTATATAAGAAATGAGGATTGATTTGCGCCTGAAGCGCTTTAAGCTCCTTGTTCTTCACTTCGCGGCCCAGCTGATACGTCTCGTCCATCAGCTTGCCGATATTTTGCACCATCGTGTTGTAGGTTTGAATCAATTCCCCGATTTCGTCTCGACCTTCGGGAAGCTGCGCCGCATGGAAGTTGCCGTCCTTGATCTTCCGCATATGGCGGCTTAACTGCCTCATCCTGCGGGTAGACGAGCCTGCGACAAAAAACGATAATGGCAGGACGAACGGAATAACGATCAGAAAGATCGATAGGAGACGGTTGCGGGAATGATAGATCGTCGCCAATATATCCGCTTCCGGTACGACAACGACTAGCCTCATCGCCGTATTTTGTACGGATGTAGCGCCTATTAGCAGTTCTTTGCCCTGATAGCTGACACGTTCGCCCCATCGATACGTGTCTTCTCCGATGCTTTTGTTATCGCTTATGATTCGTAAAACATCCTCTGCCTTTAAATTCGCTTCCGTGCTTGCGCTTAACAAATCGCCTCGTTCGTTGAATAGAAAAGCAGAAGTATGAGGAGTCAATTTCGCGTGATCGAGCACGCTTCGAAGGGAGGATACATGAATTTGGGCGCTGGCAAGACCGGAGAAGCTGATGACGCTGTGCTCCTCCGGAATTTTGCGCATAATTACGATTCGATTGTCATCGGCTTCCCGATCCAATACCGATGCGGGCACCCATGAGAAATACTGTCTCGATTCCTTGAACTTCCGAAGCCACACCCGATCGGCAATATGATCCATCCTCAAGTAGTCGTCGTTCCCGGGCTCGCCGGCAAGCCCCGCCTGCAAGTAAAGCCGCACGTTCTCTATATCCTGATTGTATGGGAATTGATGCAGCACCCTATCGACGCGGTTCGCATCCATCGACCATTCGTTGACGTCTGCGTAGCCTGTCGTTTTGCCCGCTTCGCGCTGAATCAGATCGTTGAAGGAAATAAAATTCAGCACCTCATGAATCGAATTGGCTTTGTACTCGAGGTAGGACTTCGTTTCGTCCATTGTCTTGATTGCTGATATATCGGCCTGCGCCTTGCTTTCTTTGGCGCTCATGCTTAGATGAATGTAGAGCAGCAGTATAAACGGAACGAATACCGCGAACAGAACGGCTGCGAACAGCTTGTAACGAATGCCCAGATCCGACCATAGACGCATCAGCCTCGTCATCTCAATGTCCCAGCCTTTCACGGTATTCGGTTGGCGTACAGCCGGCATATTTTTTGAAGAAGGTCGTAAAATAGTTCGGATCGGAGAAGCCAACAGCCTGCGCGATCGCGTAGAGCTTCAGCTCCTGATCGGCGAGAAGCTCCATCGCTTTCTCTACCCGTACTCCCGTCATAAATTCCTTGATTGTCTGACCGCTTTGTTTCTTAAAGAAGGAGCATAAATACGTTTCGCTTAATCCAACGTGATCGGCAATCATCTGAATACCGAAGCCCTTCTCCTGATAGTTGGCATGAATGAACTTGACGATCTCTCTCATCTTCCCTGCGCTGCCCGTACCCTCGTCCCGATCGAACAGGTCAAGGAAAGAGAGCACGTATTGATGGAGTCGGTCCAGATCCGGTATAACGTCGATTTCCTTCCAAATATAGCGGCTTTCCCCGCCTTCCTCCTTGTCGGTCAGTCCCTGCTGAAGCGCGATCTCCAGTACGATAAGAAGAAATTGGAAGTATACGTCCTTCACCCGTATAATGTCCAGATCCTTGCGTTGCCTCGCTCTCTCAGTCAGTCCCTTAATAATGCGGCCTGCCTCGGCAGCATCGCCCTTGCGAACCGCTTCGCGAAACCTCTTCAGCTCATCCCAATCCGTATCCAGCGGCTCGTTCAGCCGCTCCTCCGAAGGAAAGGCGATCTCGCCATAAGGCCTGTAAAATTGCAAATTGCCCGCATCAACCGCCGTGCGGTAAGCATGCGGGATATCGAGCAACTGCAGTGCCGGTTGTCCGACGCCCATAAGGAAGGAAATATCGGGACCGAGACAGCGTCTAAGCAGATCCATCAGCTGCTCCAGCCTTTCCCTGCCTGCCGTGTAAGCGGATCCATATCGTCCCGGCATAATGACAATAAGCCAGTTCTGCGAATCAAAGCCGGCGATCGAGCGCCATTCGAGCATTTCTCCGCTTTTGGACAAGGCGCTAAGCAGCTCCTCCTGCACGATCCGAGCTTCCTTCGGAATATCCGATAAGCGCCAAAACAAAGGTGCAACCGCTACCGTGAAGCTCCCATCGGCCGGCAGGAGAAACGTATCGCGATCCATAAGAGCCGGCAGTATATGCGGAGAATTCGGTTCCGTAACAAGCTTCCGTACCATCTCCCGCCGCAGAATCGGCAGGTTCTCGTCGAAGCTGGCTTGCAATCGGAGTCCCTCCGTCTTCTTGTCGACATCCGCCCTGCGGGCACGGACGGCATCGCCGACGACCTCCAGAATTCGCGCCGGATTAATCGGTTTCTCTATGAATTGGAACGCTTGTAATTGGATGGCGGAAAACAAATATTCTTTGTCCGAGAACCCGCTAAGGAAAATGAGCTTGGCATCCGAATCCAGCAGCCGCAGCCGCCTCGCGAATTCGATGCCGTCCATCTTCGGCATGCGAATGTCGCAAAGAATGATGTCCGGCAGCCATTTCTCCGCCAGCTCCAGTGCCAACATCCCGTTTTTGACCGACTCGATCATCGTTATGCCAAGCGATTCCCATCCAATGCGATGATGAAGAAATTCTCTCGTCCGCACCTCGTCGTCAATAATGAGAAGCTTCATTTCCATTAGCCGTTCCCCCTGTGCTGTTATTCCGAGTCCAAAATAAACTGATTCCACTTGCGCTGCCATGCAATATCGCTCCAAAACGGATGATGAGGCGCACAGTTCGAGCATAACGTCATGCCCCAGAAGCCAAGCTTCATCCCTTTGCGAAGGGCATATTCAGCGATGAACTTCCCGACCGGCCCTTCCTCGAAGCCGGCATGAAGCGGCGTATAGCCGACATAGCCTTCGCCGATCACGATCGGAATATCGTAATGCCGCACCCAATCGTGGATTTCCTCGAAACGGAAATCCGTCTTCTGCAGCATCGCTTCCTTATGGGCGCCATAGCGATCGTATAAGTATAAATCCCACTGGTCAGGATCGGACCAATCATGCAAATAGATGAGCTTCACTCCTACCGGATTGCCTTCCATTCGCCATTCTTGTCCTTCAGGGAGAGTCCATCGATCAAATGGCGGCGCATCCTCTCTTAACAGCGACTTGACGAAGGGATTCGGAAACGGCGTCGATTCGTCATTCAATCCCGCTGCGTCCATCAGCTCGTTAAGCACGCCTTTGATATATAAATGATAGTGCGCGACCTGCATATTGCGGGCGACGTATGCTTTCGGGTAGGCTTCGTTCAGCGTATAGCTCGCCGTCATCAGGATGTCGGGATGCTGCTCCCGCAAATAGCCGACCGCCTCCTCGATATAAGGCTGCATCGCCTCGACAAGCTCGGGCGTATTCGATTCAGGGATGCCACGGCTCGTTCCGACGGCGGTCAATTGGCCGAACTCCACTTCGTTATGAAGCTCTGCATATACGATTTGCCCCCCATAGCCTTCCTCTTTGATATAACGAATGAGTTGATTCATAGACGACGCTATTGCCATGAAGCGCTCCTCCGGCGGTATGGCGGCCAGTTGGTCGCGCAGCTCAGGATGAGCAAGGAAACTCGGGCTTTGCTGATATTCCCAGGAAGACAACATAATGTAGCAGTTATGCGCCTTCGCCTGCTTGAACAGCTCAAGCAGATGGGCATGTCCGTCCAGCTCGGCTCCGCCGCGGCAATTATACCAGCGCGTACGCTGGCCCACCTCGCCGAGATTGCCGAACTTCAGCGGACCGGGCCGCTTCCCCTCCGCCGTGAACAGCATGAACGGCATCGCGCATATTCGGATCGTATTGTAGCCTCTTTCTACGGCCTCTTCGAATCTTGCAGCAAGATCACTATACGGTTCGCCTGGCAGTGTCATCGTATACCACGAGAAATCCCACATCGTTATCGTTAGCTTTCGCGGCAGGCGTTTCATAATTTCGTTCATATGATTTTCGCTCCTTTATAACAAAAGAAATAATCTAGCAAATGTATGCTTATCGCATTCTATTCAAAGCTTACAGGAGGATTGGGCACCGAACAATTGACAATCCACTGTTAATGATAGATTATATTCTTATTATTGATGCTAGAGGTCTAACGAAGGACAGGTGGATCATGGATCAGATGACGACGAGCTTTGATTGGGAGAAGCTGTACGTTCTGCCTCACTACGTTCTCGATGAAGTGAAATCCCATCCGCTCACGAGAGAGGCGTATATTACCGATATTGGCTGTTTTCACCAAGCCCATAATCATTTCCGTGAAAGGCCGACGGGATGCGACACCTACATTTTCATTTATTGCGCCGGCGGAGCAGGCTGGGTTCAAACGAAAGACAACGAGCGAATCCGCATCACGGAACGGCAGTTCATTTTCATTCCGGCTGGCATCCCCCATGCATACGGTGCAGATGACGAGAATCCATGGACCATCTACTGGTTTCACCTAAGCGGAACGCAGATCGCCGATTTCTTGCTTCTGCTGGATGCTGAAGCGTCGCCGTCACTGGTCATTCTGCCGGCAAGAGACGAAACGAAGTTTCTCGAGCTATATCACCAATGCTACGATTTGCTATCGTCCAAGTCATACTCGCTGGTCCATCTCGTGGAAGTATCGCAAACGATTCGCTATTTGCTCAGCTTCGTCATTTCGATCGCTGCCCGCAGGGAAGACAGCAAATCGCAGGGCCATATCGAGAAAGCGATCCGATATTTAAGCGAGCACTTGGAGTCTTCCGTTACGCTGGACGATATCGGGCGTCACGTCCAAGTATCCAAGCAGCATCTCAACTTTATGTTCAAGCAGTCCACCGGCTATTCGCCAGTCGACTACTACTTGCGCATGAAGATACAACGGGCTGGACAGATGCTGGATCTGTCGAATGCCTCAATCAAAGAAATAAGCACGATGCTCGGCTTTAAGGATCCGTATTACTTCTCGAGACTGTTCAAAAAAATGAACGGCTGCTCTCCTTCCGAATACCGTAATCAACCAAAAGGTTGAGCCGCCTCGCCCCCACTGACAGCCGCATGACCGAATAGAGCTGAATAGGTATACAAACTATCTCTATTTCTTATAAAGCCGAACGGTTAATAGAATAAAAGGGACACCCTATAAGCCTAGTGGCTTTAGGGGTGTCCCTCTTGTTGTTCGGTTGCTATTTTATTTTGCGGTAGAGAGCAGCGCCGTAATAAGGTACTGGCTGTATTTGATGGAATACGGCCAATTCCACGCCTTCGAACCGTTCGACTAACGCTTGATTCACGAACGTATGGACCGTTCCTTTGCGCAGCGGCGTGATCGCAAGATGGAGCTGACGGTTCTCGAGATCGTCCTTGAACTGCTTCAAGCCGATCGGCCAAACTTCGCCGTAGTGAATATGGTCCGTTATGAGCCGGTTGTCCAAGTAGGCAGCTGCAACGTCCCCGTCGTATTCCACTTGCAGGAATAGATCGGACACTTGACTCGGCCAGTTCGGATCGATCTCAACGATTGCGCTTCGCTCCTGCGGATGCTCGATACGGATGCTCGGCTCGTAAGCCTCAACCTCAATCCGATACGACTGGAACACCCCCGCCTGTCCTGTAGACAATAGGCCATGATCCGCGGACACCTCCTCGGGTACTGGAGGAAATACGTTTATCTCCCACTGTTCCTTCCCTTCAGAAGTCATCATCAACCGTTCATTTTTCGTATAGAGACGGCTTTCGCTGATGAACAGCCTCTCTTCGCCCCATAGCTTGAATTTATAAACCTGAAGCGCTTCTTCTCTTGTCAGAACGAGTATTTGAACGGTTTCATCATTGGCCAAAGTAACTTCCAGCGCATGCTGCTTGCCGACTAGCGGCTTAACGACGATGACATCCGTTTCGAGCGTAATCACAGCGGATGGCTGCGACACTTGCGCCGTCGTTGCACGGTTCAATACGATTTCGGGCTCCAAGCCATCCTGCGCATAGAAGACTAACACGCGCTCATTTCCGTTCTCGATAGCGGTAAGCGGTTGTATCGTCGCAGATACAATGTGTACGCCGGCCATTTCGAGATGGAATGGAAGTACCGTGCTAACTCCTTGTTTCAACGTAAGCGAGCCTTGATGCGGGAACGAAACCTTACCTTTCGGCGTCTCCAGCTCAATCCGAACGTCTTCGCGATCGGGCAGCTCCAGATGGTCCTGGAAGTTGTTCAGGAACAGGAAGCCCGAACCGTCCTTCTGACGAACGCACCAACGAAGAGATTGCTTGTCCTCTGGATGAATGTCGGATTGTCCCTCGGGAAGAACCGTTCCCATTGGCGCGATGATCGAGCCGAATGTTTCCATGAAAAGTGCGAGCGAACGGATGCGATCATACGATTTGCCAACCCTGCCGAATTCGCCAAGAGGCGACTGATAATCGTATGTGATTTTCGGCAAGCCGTATTCATTCAGGTAGCCATGTTTGCCGACCGGATTGGAGCCGCCGTGATACATATAATACCCTAGCAGATTGCTGCCGCTCGCCAGCTTCACCAGCGTCATCGCTTCCACGCTCTCGGGACTTACATTCGGTCTTGCCGTGTAGCTGACTTGCATACCGCCTGCCATCTCGCAATAAGCGACCGGATAGTCCTGCGTTTCGTAATTCACGGCTTCCGAAGGCTTCACATGCAAATCGCGGTAAATGTATTCACCGCTCGGCGGCTGATTCGGTATCCATGGCGTATACGCATATCCGGCAAGCATAGGCAGCGTATCCGTCTCGGGCACCGCTGCGCCTCCCCATGCCGTAGCCGTATAGAACGCAGGCTTTATACCCGCCTCCTCGGCAAGCCGGCGAAGCTCGGCCAGATGCTCGTTGCCGCCTTTGCCCGACGACATGAACACGCCAGCCTTATATCCCCATGAATCCAGCGGAGCTCCGCAATGCATGTATTCATTCTCGAGCTGTACGCCGATAACCGGGCCGCCCTCGGCGAAATACGAGCCTTGCGCTTGCTTAGCAATTTGACGATACAGACGTCTTGTGAAGAACAAGTAACGCTCATCGTTGGAACGAATTTCTAGAGGTTTCTCGAATACCCAGTCCGGTATGCCGCCGTTTCTTACTTCGCCGTGACAGAACGGTCCGATTCGCAGGATGAGGCGTAATTCATGCTTGGCGCATAAATCGATAAAATGACGCAGATTACGGCTTTCGTCCCAGCGGAATACGCCCTCTTCCTCCTCATGGTAGTTCCAGAATACGTACGTGGCGATGATATTGACTCCGCCGGCTCTCATCTTTAGCAGCTCTTCCTCCCAATGCAGGTAAGAAAATCGCGAGAAGTGGAACTCGCCGACGACCGGCACGATCGGCTTGCCGTTCCATGTCATATAAAAGTTTGTAAAATCGAAGGTATCCCCTTTTGGATTCACGGCGTTGCGGTTTGCCAGCTTTCCAGGTGTGATCGCCTTGTTCGGTACATCCAAATTCAGCTTATAAGTCGCCATACCTATATTCCCTCCCATATTTCCATGTTTTATTTTTATAATTCCAATGCCTCTGACAGGGTTCCCTCTATGACCTTAAATCCGGTAGGACGGAATATCTCGTAACGGATATTGTCCGCTTGCTCAGCACTTTGCTCATACCATTCTATTGTCCACTGCTCGCCAGGCGAGAGAGAAGGAATGAATAGCGATTGCCATTCAGCCCCCGCCATCATCACCTTAAGGATATAACCTGAAACGCTATAGGAAGGGATGTCATTACGAACGGACAGTGTGAGTCTGATAGCCTCGGTCTCCTGTGCCCTCTCAACTTTAACCGTTATCGGCGCTCCGATCTCTCGCAATGCTTGATAAGACGGCTTCGGTTTCCCGTAGACATCCGTCGTCCCGTGTACCCGCTGACGCAATCGCCCTACGCCTTCCTCTCCCATCTGCGTGCGATAATCGTTCAAGCTGAAGAAGATGAGCGCGGCAATTTGGTCATGCTTGCGATACTCTTCCGTCTTCTGCATTAAGATTTGAATTCGCCGGGGATCTCCTCCCTCGAATGCCGGTTCGCATAAGCCGTACTCCGCTACCGTCAACGGTTTATCCGGATAGGCGGCGTTAATTCGGTCAATCACTTCGGACTCGTCCAGCTCTCCATGCCAAGTGCCGATATAATCGTTCCACATCAGCAAGTCGCCGATGCCCGTCGCGTCTTTGGAAAGGACGGTATGGATGGAATTAGACACATAGTTAATAAACCGCGTGTTGTCCATTCGTTCGATATGCGTTCTTAGGTTGTTCATGTAAGCGACGGTTTGCGCCGATTGCCCGTTCACTTCATTGCCGATCCCCCATGCGTAGATGCAAGGATGATTAAAATGTCTCGTTATCATCTCCGCCGCATGCTGGAGGGCAACGGGAAGGAGCGCATCATCAGGCTCATCAGGCTGCTGCCAATGCGGAATTTCCTCCTGTACAAGCAACCCGTTCAGGTCGCACCAGTCAAGCAGCTTGCTGTCCTGCTGCCAATGAAATCTTGTAATGACGCAGTTCGCGTTCTTGATTTGTTCAAGCGATCGAATAAAGTCCTCCACCGTTTCCGCCATTCCGATATGGGGATTCGAGCCCGGCATCCATTCTACCCCCATTAATCGGACCGGTTCGCGGTTCAGCAGAAGTCTGCTGCCTTCATTCTTGATTTCCCTGAATCCTACAGGGATCGAAAGTTCATCCGTGTTCGTACCATCTGCTTCAAGCATCAATTTCAACGTATACAAATGGGGGTGATCGAAATGCCATAACTTAATCTGATCTATCGTTATTTCGTTTATAGCAAAGCAGCCATTCTCGATGCGGACCGGATAGGCTTCCGATGCAATCAGCTTGTCCTGATACAAGACATTCACATGAACGGTTGGAAGCAAGTCGGAAGGCAGACCGTTATCCCACAGCTTGATTTGACCGCTGATCGTACCACGAGAAGCGGTGACGCTTGCCCCCTCAAATTCCGGCTTCGCGATGATTTTGGCATAATCGATCGCTGCGGCACCCGTTATGATCAAGGATACACCAAGAATGATGCCGCCATCGTCCGCCCAGTCGAAGCTGTTCGACATCGGGAGCGCTTGATCACTGTTCTCGTTGTTAACGGACACCGTTAATACATTATGGTTTCCCGGTTTTGCTGCTTCCGTAATGTCAATGATAAACGTCGTATAACCGGAATGCTTATGTTCTCCGACCCGAATTCCGTTCAGCCATACGGTCGCATCCCGATAAATCGCATCGAACTGCAGCCGAAGCAGCTTCCCTTCCAGCTCAGTGGGAACGGCCAAATGATATGAATACCATGCCGTCCCTCGGTACTCTTCTAAGCCGTCCTCCACATTCCATGTATGAGGAATCTTTACTTCTCTTGCCGAATCGAGTTTATCGGCGTACCAATGATTACGCAATCCAATGCCGTCTGGATCAACGCGGAAACGCCAATTGTCTGTTAACGGGACACTTTCACGGTATGACATCGTCACTCGCTCCTTCTATCTTTTCATGATGCGATGTTAAGCAAGCGTCAGCTTCCGGTGAATAGCTGCACCTTGATGATTTCGATCCAACGCCAACGCCTCATCGAATGCCTGAGCTGCTTCGCTATTCTGATTCAAGCCAAGCAAACCAAGCCCTAGCATGAAACGGCAATGGATGCGGTTTCTATGGTTCAAATTCTCTTCGAATACAAGGAAATCCGGCAACGATACGGCAAAATAATCGATCTTCACGTCATCGAACATATGCTTCTCGGCAAAATCGATCAACTTGTTGAAGCGCAGCTTTGCTTCTTTCGTATTGTTCAACTTTAACCACGCCAATCCTTGATAGAAGATCATCTCAGGCGGCTGGTCATTATAATACATGGCGCTCGCCGGCTCTTCGAGCCCTTGCGACGCGGCTGTGAAAGCTGCAATTGCTTCCTTCTGCCGTCCTTGCGCCTCAAGCGCGCAGCCAAGATAATAATGGATATTGTTTTCCTGCGCGCCTTCAAGCTTCGCTTCGCCTAGATTAACCGGATTTTCAAGCGCCTTGCGCAGTATCCGTTCCGCCTCTGCGAACTGTTTCTCTCCGAGCGCCAGCTTCGCCAGCTCGACATGAGCTTGGATATATTGACCAAGCGTCTTGCCTTCGCCGCCCTCCCAAGGGTGGAACTGGCGCGCTGCGAGCAGCTCCGCTGCCTCCTCATAGAAGCCCAGCGTATTGTGAAGCGACACGAATTCGATATACAAATCATCGCGAGCTTCAACCAACCGGTTCTCCAGCTTCAGCTTAGCAAGCCTTTCCTCTGGCGACACCTGAATCTTCTTATACAGCTGATCCAATTCGTAGAACACCCTAGCATCTTTCTTGTCGCATGCGAATGCCGCTTCTAACGAGACTCTGGCCTTCTCCGGCTCGCCTTGCTTGTTATAATAGGCAAGCGCGAGGTTCCGCTGTACAACAGAGAACGAAGAATCAATGGCTACGGATGCTTCCCACTGTTCGATCGCATCTTCAGGGCGTTTCTTGTCGTAGTACCAATTTCCTAGGAAATAACGAGCTTTTGCCGAGTCCGGCTGAAGACGAACGGCGAATTCCAATACCGTAAGGTCGAACAGCGTATTCGGGAAACAATATTCGGGTGAAACGGTCTCGCCCGCGTTCAAGTGCTTCCATGCAAGGTCGTTTTTCCCGATTTTAGCGTAACAGTAGCTTAGCGCATAATGAATCATTGGGTATGCGTTTGCTTGTTCATCAGGCGCGACTAAATGCAATACCTCTATCGCTTCTTCATAAAGTCCTGCCCCAGCGTAATCGGAAGCCAGCGCAATATAGTTATGCGGATCATTGCGCAAGAGCGCGGACAGCTCGCGAAGCGCATGATCGGCACCCTTCAGATCTCCTGCAAGTCTGCTAACTAGGAACCATTCATGATAAGCGCCGAAGTCGGCGATATCGAGCCCAATCGTTTCCACTGCGGAAGCCTTCGCTTCGTCCAATCGGCCAAGACGTCTCAGCAGTGCCGATCTAAGATCCCTTGCCTTGTAATGGCGCGCGTTCCGAACCAAGGAACGGTCGACCAGCTCGAGCGCTTCTTCGTACGAACCATTCTCCGCGGCGATCTGGGCCAGCGAGAAGTATCCGCTATCTTGCCAAGCAGCTGACCACACCGCTTTGTAAAATGCGGCGAACGCTTCCTTCAAGCGCCCTTGTTCCTTGAGCGACACGCCAAGCTGATAATACGCTTCACTGTCATAAGGATTCGGGTTGCGCCAGGTCAGGCTTGAAACTGCCTTACGGAAATGCTCTTCGCTCTTCGCGAACAATCCCCTACGGAGCAGCAGCGTACCGTACGCGACATTGATTCGAATATCCGATTCGTCTCGCTTCAAGCCCTCCAAGTAATAGGCTTCCGGTTCGAATGTGGCGTGACGGTATTGTTCCAAATGTAGACCGGCCAAATAAAGCTGCTCATTCGTCCGAATATCCTTCGGCTCAGACAATGGCTTCGCCGCTTCTGGAATATCCTCGATTTGTTGTTTCTTCGGTTGATAGCCGACCAATAACTTGCCTGAAGCATCCTTCACCGTCAGCCTGAGGTCATGCTCCTCGTCGTCCGCGTGCAGCGGAACCGTTGCCGTAAACGTGCTGCTCGGCGACAAATCTGCCGATTCCTTAACGTAATTTCGATTCCGGCTGACAAGCTCAATCGTCACCCCTTCAATAGAGGACGTCGTGTAAGCTTGAATGGTAACTATTCCGGTTGCCGCGTCTATCTCCAGATTGACCGCCGCGTCTATTGTCGCGTTTTTGACAACCCCGATATTTTTGTAAGGCATAAAATATTGCTTGAACGATTTCTCTTCAAACGCCTGAAGCCATGTAAAGTCAGGCTGATTGTCGGTATACACGCCTGTCATGAGCTCGATGTACGGTCCGTCCTCGTCGGTCAAGCTTCGATCCCATGCTTGGCCGAACTCGCCGTTCCCCCACGTCCATTGTTTCTTGCCGGGTGAAATATGATGGTTGGCGACATGCAGCAAGCCCGCCTGCACGGAATGATCGTAGCCGCCTACGAAATTGTAATCCGACTTGTAGGCCATATAAGAAGTAGGAACGGGAATGTTCTTATACCGCGAAATATCGACGCCTTCCGAATAATCCATTTTGTAATACGTGCCCGTAGCGATCGGAAACTTGGAAACGTCACGTTTGCCATGGTCGAAGACCGCGTGAACGTCTGGAGGGAATACCGACTGGGTATGATCGTTCACGGCTACAGCCGGGTTAGCCCACCAAAGGAAGGTTTGCGGTTCTTGCGTCCGGTTGTACAGCTGGGCATGAATTTCCAAATAAGCCTTACCCGGATGAAGCGTAAAGCCAGCCGTCACTTTCGTGCCGTACATACGGTCAATTTCGCTCACCCATACGGTTGCGCTGCCGTCCTCATTTTCGGTCATCTTGTATTCCACCGGTCCGAACGTATTCGGACGATGATGCTGCGGCCAGTTAAACTCGATGCCGCCGGAGATCCAAGGTCCCGCAAGGCCTACAAGCGCAGGTTTGATAACCTGATTGTAATACACGAAGTCGTATGCGTTCGTCTTATCGACAGCCCGATAAATTCTGCCGCCGATTTCCGGCATAATCTCAATTCGCAAATATTCGTTTTCCAATACGACAATCTTATATGGCTTGAGCTGCTTCTCATCTTCGATCTTATCGATGACTGGATGCGGATATACGCGTCCAGAGCTTCCTTGATAGACTCGTTTCTCTAGAAACATTGGATTTTTATCGGGTTTACCAACTCCGTAAGTCGGTATTTCGACGACTTCTTCCCATACGCGGCAATTCACCGTTTCCTGACTCATAAAACTCACTCCCTATAAGCATTTCAGCTGAATGATTGACTTTCAATACCTATAACTTTACAGGATAACGAGGCATCGAACCATTCACCATATTCGGAATGTGATGGATTATATTTTGATTTTGAACAGAAAAAAAGACGACACTCCGGAGTGTCGTCTACATGTATGACTATTATTTCATGATGTGCATTACCACAAATACAAGTCATTGCCCTTCAGCTTAAAGATCGCTTCCATGAAATAATAGTCTCCGTAAATAATCGGCTCGTGATGCGCTTTGGCGTAATAAGCCGCTGAACCCTTCTGCACCAAACTATCCGATGCCTCCGTCCAGTCGATACGTGATTCGAGCGTCTTCAGAAGCTTGACTGCCGCATCCAGATAGACACCTTGCTCATATTGCCCCACCGCCTTCGCGATCTCAATCAGTCCGCAAGCGGCAATCGCCTCAGCCGTATCGTCCTCCAGCCTCGGTTCGGCTGGCTGTCTGAAGTCAACCGGAATGACGCCGTCTGCAGGAATATTAGCCATGAAGTAGTGAGCGATTCGCTTAGCCGTATGCAAATATTCCTCTTTGCCGGTATGGATATAGCTCATCATGAAGCCGTACAGCGCCCAAGTCTGGCCTCTCGTCCAGGACGAACCCTCTTCGTAGCCTTGCCCGCCGTAAGTCTTAACGACACCGCCATTGAAAGGATCGAACTCAACGATATGGTTCACCGACCCGTCCGGTCTAACGAAAGCCGTCATTGCCGTGTCCGCATGTCTCATGGCAATCTGTTGGAAACGCGGATCGCCCGTTTCCTCTGTTGCCCAATACAGCAACGGAATGTTGAACATACAATCGATGATCGCCCAGCCTCTCGTATCGCCTTCGTTCAGATCGTTCCACGCGCGGATGAATCCTCCCGCCAGATTGAAGCGGCCTGCCAGCAGGTTGGCTGCGTGAAGCGCTCTTCGGCGGGAATCGGCGTTCTGCGTTACTTTGTAGTTGGCCACACTCGTTGGCAGCCACATGAAACCGACGTCATGATGAAGACCATAATAATCCTCGAAGCATTGATCGAGCTTCACTTCGGATATTTGCGCGATTTCCTTGTATTTCTCATTGCCCGTCTCATGGTGCATCAGCCACATCATGCCGCCCCAAAAACCATTCGTCCACCAGTTGATGCCGTCTGCATCCGCACCGGATGGATTATCCGCCGATCTATCGTCATGCGTACCGTTAATAGTCGTGTACGGAATCTTATGTTTCGATTTCTCGCTGACCCAATCCATCTTAGCCGTAATTTTAGCGATGACTTCTTGCAGCCAATCTTGTCGTTCAGTTGGAACCAACATTTTGATTAACCTTCTTTCCTATGAGGTATAGTTGTCTGTCATAGGCACATTATAGCTCCCTAAATCCGCTAATAATGTAGGTATGTTAACCGAAAATATTGTTTTCTTGCGGTCTTTTATGAGCCTCCGGTTTCTTTTAGCCGCCTAATGAGCTGTGTCAGCACACTAGAATTGTCCTGCTTCCAGAAATCAAGCATCGGACATGCCTTATCCGTTAGTCTGTCCAGCACGGTGCGTAGCGTGAATGCCTCCGCGTTAAGCCGCCCATTCACCTCATCCCAATACATTGGCGCTGCCACCGTTGCTTGGATGCTGCCTCTCGGGGAGTATGGACATACCATCGTCTTCCCTGGGGCATGCTGGACATAATCGACATAAAGCCGATTTCCGCGGTTTTTCTTTAACCGTTCCGTCGTGAAGTCTGTCGCGTGCTTCTCCGTAACATACTGCGCAACAAACTGCGTAAACACTCTTGTATCCTCATAAGTTAGACCAGAACGTGGGCCAAGCGGGATATGGATCTGCATCCCTTTGCCACCCGTTAATTTAGGGTAGCTTACGATACCGAAACCATCGAATACCGCTTTCATCTCTAAGGCCGCTTTCACGGCAAGCGATAGCTTATCCTTGCTGGGCGGGTCCAGATCGAACACAATATCGATGGGATGCTCCGTTCCGATCGTATGAAAGGGAATGTGGAATTCGATCGCAGCTTGATTGCCCAGCCACAACAGCGTTGCGAGATCATCGCATACGATATAATCGATGTCACCTTCGACATGGCTTCGGACAAAGTCTGGGGCGTAATCCGGACGATTTTTCTGATAAAAAGATTCCCCAGGCACCCCATGAGGATACCGAATCGTCGTTAGTGTCCGATTGCGCAAGAAAGGCAGCATCAAAGGAGAAATCCGAACCAAATAAGCGACATACTCTTCTTTGTCGATGCGAGCATCAGGCCATAACCACTTGGCAGGATTGGTTAGCTTCACTTCGCCATGAACGGCAGCGTTATCAATAATGAGCTTGTTCCATGTGCATTCGGTCCAGTCGGCGGATAGGCGAAATTCGCGGAAGATCGGCAGCGTCAACCGATCGTTCAGCATCGACTCAAACTGCAGCTCAACGCAAATGCTTGGCTTTATCCGAATCACACCGCTATTCCCCGCGTCGATCCGGTTCGCCATAATCGTCTGAATAAGCGTTTGTTTCTCCTCTGGACGAAGTCCGTAACTGAATGATCCAACTTCAACAATATTCGTGTTCTCTTGCAGCGCTGCCATAAAGCTTTGATTCGTTTCATCATACCCGGCAATAAAAAACAGACCGCTATACGGTCCGTTCGATTTAAGAAATAATGATGCCTTGCTCCTGTCAACTGCCATACGCGACTCCTTAATAGACTAGTAGGTTTTAGTCATCCATGTACGTATAGTAGATCCCCATCGACAGCAAAATTTATACATTTTTCATTCATGCGACAAATCATTCCAATCTTCAAAGACACGATTCGCTTCTAGATGAATATAACGAAGCAATGCCGCAAGGTCGGCCAAGCGCTGTTCATTCGAATGATAATAACGATCGGGAATACCGCGCTTTATGTTGATGGCTTCGTGTAGCAGCCCATGCCACTGTTGCGGAATAACTGTCATTCCATAATAACCCGCTTCAACCTTGCTTTTTATACGATGCTCTTTCAATGTATAGAGCTGCCGAAGCATGCCAAGCGTACACCATTCAACGGCCTCATCCAACTGCGTAATCGAAATCTCGTCTAATCGATCGATCCAGCTAATCCAATACGTATTTAAATTATCAATTACGTATCTGACCAAATTTTCTGTCGCTATATCATAATGAAAGGATTGGTCCGAACCATACATCTTAATGCCATGATTTTTGAGAACCCACCACGTAATTGGATTGATATCGGAACCATAACCGTTTGAATGCACTTGTTTATTATAGTAGGTTAATAAAGGAGCACTATCAGCGTGTGGTTTTCCTAGATC